>CAXMUG010000026.1:0-4465 GCA_964196535.1 uncultured Mycobacterium sp.
CAAGTTTTGAAGTTTAAAAATGTCTAAATATGGCAAACTAACCAACTAAGATGTTGGTTTTATGGCAAGAAAAATTTTAATTACAACTTACTATTACAAAAGCAATCGCAAGAACAAAAGATATGTCAATATAAGCGGCTAAACCAATACCAAACGCCAAGCGTCTTTCTGGATATATTGTTAATTCACCATTCTGCAACTATTGAGACTTTTCCAAACCCGTTGAAATAAATAGAAAACCTGCAAGCCAAGTAAATGAATAAAAAAAATAACGACAAAGATAGGTTTAATCTAGACCCAAACGATGCATCATCAATCCCCTCTCTTAATGAGGAATTAGATGAATATCTCCAACCAGGCGTTCATGAAGCCATCGCAGAATTCACTACCCAAGCACAAATATATTTCCCACAAATTCTAAATGATGAACGTGATCAAGCTGCAGCAAAAGTTCATTTGGATAATCTACAAGAACATATCAATCGCACTAATCAATTATCCGGTCAAACCTCTAAACAAGATGCAGATAAAGTCTCTACGGCTTTAAAAGCACTTTTAAAAATTGGAGACAAGAAGCAAGACGATATGATGTCTTGCGCCTTGCTTGATTATATTGATGAAATTCTACAAATGATAAATGAGCAGGCATAAGCACTTAAACCCATTAATTATTAATACAATAAATTAAGCACACTTACTGAAACAATTAAAAACAGTATTGTCATAAGACTACCCGCGCGCATAAAGTCAGGAACACGATAACCACCAGGGCCCATAATCAAAGCATTCACTTGGTGGGTTGGAATAAGAAATGAATTTGATGTTGCAATCGCAACCGTTAACGCAAACAAAGCGGGGTTGGCACCAACACCAATTGCTATATTAACTGCCAACGGTACCAACAGAACCGTTGCTCCTACATTGGACATCACTAGCGTAAAGAATGTTGCCAACACTGCCATCGCTGCTTGAATAACCCAGATAGGCATATCGCCAACCACTAGCAATGTTTGCTCAGCAATCCATTTGGCTGTACCCGTTTGCTCAACGGCCATGCCAAGTGGAATTAAACTTGCCAATAAAAAAACTGTTTTCCAGGATACGGCTTCGTATGCTTCATTGATTCGCAACACACCTGATAGCACCATGCCAATTGCACCTGTTAGTAGTGCTATAGATAGACGGATATCCGTAAACAATACCAACCCGAGCGCAATCGCAAAGAAAATACCCGCCCACATCACTTTATTAGGCCGTAATTCTTCATGTGGATATTCACTGGTTATTACGACGAAGTTGCTATCTTTCTCTAGACGCATTAACGCTTCCCAAGAAGTATGCACGACCAAAGTATCTCCAGTATGGAAAGGAATATTACGAATATCTTCAACTTCGCGCATCGTATGGCCATCTCTATGCATTGTAATCATCGAAACACCATAGATCTTACGCATCCAAATATCGCGTGCACTCTGGCCAATTAATTTTGAGCCGGGTGGAATAACTATTTCTGCAATACCTGCTTTATTACTCGCCAGGTCTTCTGCAAAGGTACGCAACTGAGGGCGTCTTTTTAAATTATATTTTTGAATAAAATGATCAAGATTATCTGGCTCTGCAGTAATTCCAAGCACCATGCCTGCACTGAGCCCTGTATCTCGATCTAATGCACCTGGACCTACTCGAGTGGCGTGACCAGATTGTTTAGTCGCAATAATACGCAACTGGTATTTATCTTCAAAGTCGTCGAGACGCTTACCTATAATGTCACTTCCTTCAGGCACTACCACTTCATATAGATCGTAATCAACTCCGTATACATCATGGAAATAACTCATCGTATTTCCGCTAGATGTAGAGCTTTCTGTTTTAGTAACTGGTAAAACAAAACGGCCAAAGATCACAAAATATAAGATACCGGTGATAACAAGTGAGATACCAACAGGTGTGACAGAAAACAAACTCCAAGTTTGCATTTGTTGATCCGCATCCAACGCTGCATTGGACGTCAAAATTAAATCATTAAGAAGAATCAACGGAGAAGAACCAATCATGGTTACCGTGCCACCCAAAATTGCACAGAAGCCCATTGGCATTAATAACCGCGACATCGGTAATTTTGCACGCGAAGATATTCGAGAAACCACAGGCAAAAATAGTGCTGCTGCACCAACGTTTTGCATAAAGGAAGAAATAAATGCAACTGTGCCAGAAATAATCGGAATGATGCGTTTCTCAGACGTGCCACCGACATTGAGAATAAAGTTAGCCACTTTACTCATAATTCCCGTTTTATCTAAACCGGCGCCGATAATCATTACCGCAATAATCGACATCACTGCATTACTGGAAAAACCATCAAACAAATGCGCGGTGTCTACCAAACCTTGCTCTAAACCCATAATAGGCGCAAACAAACTCGTTAACCCCAGCACTACCATAATGGTGATCGCTGCAATATCTACATCCACCACTTCAAATGCAAACAGGTAAACCGTTAGTAGTAAGATCGCAGTAACCCAAGCGATTTCAATGGTGGGTTCTTCATAAATCAGAAAAGCCCCAAGCATGATAAATATAGCCAGTGAGGCCATACGTTTTTTAATAACACTACGCGTGCTGGGTGGCAGAGATAATTTTCGCATGAGATATGCTCAATCCTTAAGCTAAGTGGACAAAAACGCTATAGAATGCAGTGTGTAGCCCCATCGACCAGCCACAGGCTATAGCCTTTTAAAAGTGTGTTTATACTCTTTCGAATACCGTTGCTATACCTTGACCTAATCCAATACACATGGTTGCTATGCCTAAGGTTGCATCCTTATCTTCCATAATATGAAGCAATGTTGTGCTGATTCGTGCACCTGAACAACCCAATGGATGCCCCAATGCAATTGCACCACCATTTAAATTCACTTTGTCATCCATTTTATCTAACAAACCTAAATCTTTAAGCACCGGTAAAGATTGTGCAGCAAATGCTTCGTTAAGCTCTGCATATTCAATGTCATCAATATTCAAACCTGCACGCTTTAATGCTTTTTGCGTAGCAGGTACAGGACCGTATCCCATTATTGCAGGATCAACACCAGCGACCGCCATGGATTTAACTTTTGCCTTAGGTTTTAAATTTAATGCTTGTGCGCGTTCCACAGACATAATAATCATGGCCGAAGCGCCGTCTGAAAGTGCTGAGGAAGTGCCAGCAGTAACCGTGCCACCACTAGGTTTAAATACCGGGCGCAGCGCAGCAAGTTTTTCTAATGAAGTTTCTGGTCGAATCACTTCATCAATTTCGCATAATTGTTTAAAACCATTTTCATCATGACCTTCAATGGGCACAATTTCATTTTTAAATCGACCTTCGACAGTAGCAGCATGTGCACATTGATGTGAACGCAGCCCAAACTTGTCTTGATCTTCTCGACTGATGCCATGCTGCATAGAAAGTAATTCTGCTGTTAGGCCCATCATGTTAGAAGCTTTAGCCGTGTATTTACTGGATGCAGGATTATGATCCCAGCCATGCGTCATACCAACATGCCCCATGTGCTCAACACCACCAATGATAAATACATCACCACAGTTTGAGTAAATAGCTTGAGCAGCCGAGTGAATGGACTGCATTGAAGAACCACACAAACGATTTACAGTTTGGCCGCCTGCAGTATGCGGGATTTTGGTCATTAGAGAGATATAACGTGCGATATTCCAGCCTTGTTCCAGTGTTTGATTCACACAACCCCATATCACATCTTCGACTTCAGATGGATCCACATTAGGATTGCGCTCAAATAATGCATTGACTAACGCAGCTGACAGCATTTCTGCACGTACATTGCGGTACATGCCATTCTTAGATTTACCCATTGGAGTTCGCACACAATCGATTATGACCGCGTCACGCCCTTGAAGACTCATAATCGTAGACTCATAACATTTTCCTCAATATATCCCTCATCAGGCTAGCCAACTTTAGGGTAAAAAGTTTCTTTTCTCTTAGCCATTTTTAGCAAACCCTTAGTAGGTAAATAGATAGGACTAATATGTGAATATTTTTCTGCACGATCGCAAAATTCTTGCATACCCACCTCTTCAATATAACGCAACGCACCACCCCTAAAGGTTGGGAACGCTATACCTAAAATCAAACCCATATCTGCATCTAAAGGATGATCCACAATACCTTCTTCTACACAACGTACCGTTTCCATGCACATTGGAATCATCATGCGATCGATAATTATTTCATCAGAAATCTCAATCGTATTTACACGGACGGTTTTTATAATGCTAATTGCATTTCCATCAGCAATTTTTTTCTGCTTACCGCGTTTATCTAGCTCATACTTATAAAATCCAACATTATTTTTTTGTCCAAAACGTTCATTTTCATATAAAGCATCAGTTGCAGACTTATATTCTTTACTCATGCGATCTGGATACGCTTCTGCCATTACCTCTG
>CAXMUG010000027.1:0-1944 GCA_964196535.1 uncultured Mycobacterium sp.
GTGATGCAGGCTTCTTAATGAATGTGCAGGAAATGGAAACTGCTAAACGATTAAATAGTAATATTGTGATGATGGTTTGGGAAGATAATGAATATGGTTTGATTGCTTGGAAACAACAAGCCGAATTTGGTAAACATACTGATCTTGCATTTAATAACCCTGATTGGGAGTTATTAGCCAAGTCATTTGGTTGGAATGGTTACTATGTTAATAATAGTAAAGTTTTGCAATCCACTTTAGAAACTGCATTTAATGATGGTGTGCCTAGCTTGGTAGTTGTGCCGATAGATTACCGCGAAAATATGTTGCTAACTAAACGTTTAGGCGAATTAACCTTGCCCATGTAAACAGAAATACTAATAAGATTATGAGTAACAAAAAATATTCATTAATGCTGCATAAGGCTTCAACTGCAGCAGGTGTTATAGAAGTAAAAGCACCATTTGATCGTTCTATAATTGCAGAAGTAGAAACTGTAAATGCTGAGCATATTGATCAAGCGATGAGTGTTGCCTACTCATTGTATCGTGACAAAGACTGCTGGTTACCACTTCATAAAAGAATTGAAATCTTAGAGAAAACTGCTCAGATAATGACGCAGGAAAAGGCTAGATTAGCTTTTGAGGCTGCACAAGAAGGTGGCAAACCTTTGGTGGACTCAGTGGTAGAAGTTACGCGTGCGATTGACGGTATACATTTATGCATTGAAACTTTAAAAACAGATCAAGGCGAAATCATTCCAATGGGTGTGTCGCCATCATCAGCAAAACGCATCGCGATTACTCAAAAAGAACCTATTGGTGTAGTTGTTGCAGTGAGTGCATTCAATCACCCGTTGAATTTAATTGTACATCAAGTGGCAGCTGCGGTTGCAGCTGGTTGCCCTGTCATTGTTAAGCCTGCAGAAGATACACCGCTTTCATGTTTAAACTTCGTAAATATACTTTGGCAAGCAGGATTGCCCACGGAATGGTGCCAAGCAGTAATTCCAGAAAGTATCGCAGTTGCAGAAAAACTCGTTACCGATGCGCGTGTTGGATTTTTTACTTTTATCGGTAGCGCAAAAGTGGGTTGGATGTTGCATTCAAAGCTAGCGCCTGGAGTGCGTAGTGCATTGGAGCACGGAGGTGCAGCTCCAGTAATTATGGCAGAAGATACAGACGTTGACAGTGCGGCACAAAAACTCGGCAAGGGTGGTTTTTATCATGCGGGTCAAGTATGTGTATCGGTGCAGCGTGTTTTTGCGCATAAAGCTCTAGCAAATTCATTTATCGAACAGCTCGCTAGCTACGCAAAACAGCAGCATATCGGTGATCCAACGGTGGAGACTACGGATGTGGGTCCATTAATTCGTCCTGCAGAAGTTGAACGAATAAGTAACTGGGTGAATGAAGCGAAAAAAGAAGGTGCGCAATGCATTACCGGTGGTAATACGATTAGTGACACATGTTATGAATGCACTGTACTGGCAAGTCCTTCATTGCAAAGCAAGGTAAGTACTGCGGAAATATTTGGTCCTGTAGTGTGTGTTTATGAATACGATGATTTAGATTGGGCTATCCAACAGGCCAATTCATTGCCTTTCTCTTTCCAAGCTTCTGTATTTACAAATAACTTAGATACCGCAATGCGTGTTTATAAGCGAATAGATGCCTCTGCTGTAATGCTTAATGACCATACTGCATTCCGTGTTGATGGCATGCCGTTTGCAGGTCTTAAGCAATCTGGTTTAGGGGTGGGTGGAATTCCTTACACTATTGAAGACATGCAAGTTAATAAAATGCTTGTGATGAATTCACCTGAACTTTAAGCACAGAATTTAACAACCATTATGAAAAATCTTAAAGAAGCATCAGGGTTTGATGTTTTGTTTAACCCTGCCTTAAATAAAGGTACGGCGTTTACTGAAACAGAAAGAGAAAAATATCAATTACGTGGTTTATT
>CAXMUG010000028.1:0-2787 GCA_964196535.1 uncultured Mycobacterium sp.
CCAAGTTCTGCAGTACTGTTCTTGTAATTAGCGCCGAGTAGCCCCATCCGTGATAAGACCTTGTGGGCGAAATCTAAGAAACACAACAATAAGTGTAAATAATATGAAGCGTGCGAAGGTCTCGTTGGTAAAGTATGAGAATATTGAACTCAATTCTCCAAGAATGCCTGAGCTAAACATACTGCCGACCAACCCAATGCCTCCAACTACTACGACTAGAAAAGCTTCGACAATGTAACCGCTACCCATATCAGGGAATAACGTTTTCAGTGCACCAAATAAAGCGCCTGCCATACCTGCCAACCCCGCGCCATAAGCGAAAGTAATGCTGTAAATTTTATTTGCATCAATTCCGAAGGATGCCGCCATTTCTTTATCTTGCATTACTGCACGGACCCGCATCCCTAGAGTTGTTTTGTACATCAGGAACCAAGTGGCAACACCGATTATAATTGCAAAAATTATTATGAAGAGACGTACTCCTGATAAATGAATGAAGTTAGCTTCTATTTGAAAATCTAGAAATTTTGGTACCGCCACATACTTTGGCTGGCCGCCAAATATTAAGCGTATACCTTGAATTAATATTAGCGATAACCCCCAGGTAGCTAAGAGTGTGTCTAGTGGCCGTTGATACAGCGTTCGTATGATTCCTCGTTCAATCAACCAACCAATCAGTGCAAGAACAATGAAGGAAAGCGGTAGGCAAAGAAGAAATGGAACACCTATGAATTGTTGAAATACATAGGTTGTGTAAGCACCCAACATGATGAATTCACCATGTGCCATGTTGATGACACCCATCGCACCATAAATAATCGTCAGTCCTAACGCTGCTATGAAAAATATACTGGCAAGGCTAATGCCAATAAACAACGCATTTAGAAATGGATAGAGAGAAAAAGGGGTCCAAAAATCATGAATGCTCATTAACTAATTTCCTCCTGAAACATACCCGTTAACGTAAGACAACAATTAACGGTGTTTAGCTTTCTAAGCTTATTTTTTTATTACTTACACACAACTAATTATTATTATCTTTATTGCGTGCTTAATTAAACGTCCCTAAAAGTTAGGGTCGACAAGACAATTCTTGTTCGAAGTGAGTAACGACTATTGAATATATTCATCAGTCGCTACTCACACGAATCAAGCTAAGTTAAAGTACGTTGGTTTTAATTTTTCCTTCTAGAGTGTGTAGGCCATCAGCTTTGCACACACCACGTTCCGGATAGATTGACATCGGATCCGGTGCAACATGCTCATCAGCTGCTTTAACAATCTTAAATTGACCGTCTGACTGACACTGTCCAATTTTTGGCTTGAGCCAGCAATTAAAGTTGTCAGGGTCGATCCAAATCAAGCCTTCCGGAGAAACATCGTCTTCAACTCTTATTCCACCAGATACATCACGAATCATGCGTGGGGTAATGTCTTCGATGTTGCCAGTCTTAGCTAGGGCAGCCTCTAAACCATATTTCCACACGTATAGTGATAGATAGGTTTCTTCCATGTTGTAGTGCGTAACACCACCACCGCCGTATTTACTACTTAGATAGCCGTCCACAAATTTGTGGTTGACTGGGTTATCTAGCGTTTGGAAGTAAGGTGCAGAAAGGAAATGGCCTGCGCCCGCTTCGGCGCCCATGGCACGAATTTCAATTTCACCTGTAGTCAGTGCCGCGATTGGAAGTTTGTCTGACTTAAAGCCTTCTTGTAAGAACTGCTTGTGCATGGCGATATCTGAATCACCCACAACCGTTGAGAAGATAAAGTCTGGTTTCGCTTGACGTACTTTATTGAAAATAGGTGTGAATTCTGAGCCACCAAGTGGTACATAATCTTCACCTACAATTTCACCGCCTGAGCGTTCCAACCAAACTTTGGCATTTTTATTAGACTCTTTAGGCCAAATGTAGTTTGAACCTATTAAATAACACTTCGGACCAAACTCCTTCGCCATAAATGGAATCAAGTCAAAGGAATGCTGATTCGCTAGAGGGCCAGTGTTAATAATATTTTGTGTACACTCGCGACCTTCATAGCAGGTTGGATAGTAGAAAAGATGATTACGTGCCATCACAATCGGTGCAACCGCACGGCGGCTCGCCGAGGTGTAACCACCGAAAACGGAGATGGCTCGATCTTTTAAGATCAATTGACTAATTTTTTCTGAGTAAACTTTTATATCTGATTTTGCATCAATAACAACGGGCTCAATCATTTTTCCAGCAACACCACCCGCGGCATTGATTTCGTCGATTGCATAAAGTGCAACTTGAGTTGAGTCGTTTTCAATAACCGCTAAATTTCCAGTTGCGGACCAAAGCAACCCAACTTTAATGGTTTTATCTTTTTTCTTTATCCAAGGTGCAGCAGCTGATGCGTTTTTAACAAAAAACGATGGGAATCCAAAAGCCGCCGCGGTAGCACCAGCAGCAGATCCTTTGAGTATCGTTCTTCGTTTATTACTAATAGGCTTATCTTTCTTCATAAATCCTCCTTACTTTTGAGTGGCGGCCAGTGCTGCAATAAAGCCTCACATGGTTTCTACTAGTAGGTATGCGCAGAGCGTCTAGGATGCCAATCTCAGAATTGTTTAGAATCGAATGTTAGTTGTGCCTTTAAATATATTGTTTTAAGGACATGGCCATAAGTATATAGACTTATGGCATATAGTGAATCACAAGTCAGTCATTAGGTCAATATATACTGCCTTAAGTATCTAGTATGACGAATTGCGAAATTATAGAAGGGCGTCCACATAAAGAGGTTGGTAAAACAGCA
>CAXMUG010000029.1:0-7794 GCA_964196535.1 uncultured Mycobacterium sp.
ATGCTACGCATGGGTTTTATAGATGATGTTGAATGGATTCTTGAACAAACCCCTGAAGAAAGACAAATCGTTTTATTTTCAGCAACTATGCCACAACAAATTCGCCGCATTGCGAATAAATATTTAAATGATCCAGTCGAAATAACGATTAAAGTAAAAACCACAACAGCGGAAACTATACGACAACGCTTTTGGCCCGTAAGTGGAATGCATAACAAGTTAGATGCATTAACAAGAATCTTAGAAGCCGAATCATTTGATGCAATGCTGATTTTTGTGCGCACCAAAACCGCTACTGGAGAACTTGCGGATAAATTAGCAGCACGTGGTTACTCAACTGCAGCGTTAAATGGAGATATCGCGCAAAACACACGTGAGCGCACCATTCATCAATTAAAGAGTGGGAAAATTGATTTGTTAGTGGCAACAGACGTGGCCGCACGAGGGTTGGATGTACAGCGCATTAGTCATGTAATTAACTTCGACATCCCCTATGACACTGAAGCTTATGTACACCGTATTGGTCGTACCGGTCGCGCAGGCCGTGAAGGTGATGCGATATTATTTGTAGCGCCTCGCGAAAAGCGTTTATTACATGCAATTGAAAAAGCAACCAATAAAAAGATCGATATGATGGAGTTGCCATCAACTGAACTCATCAACGATAAGCGTATTGCTAATTTTAAGCAGAAAATTACCGATACTTTAGCAAACGGAGATCTAGGACTTTTTACTCAGCTTATTGAGCAATATCAAACTGAACACAATGTACCTGCAAATGAAGTTGCTGCTGCACTTGCAGTATTACTTCAAGGCGACACCCCATTACTATTAAAGAAAAAAACTCATGCTGCACCACCAAAAGATTGGGATAGAGATGATTCTAGAGGCAGGGAAAGAAAACCTAGAAATAAAGACAGAAACAAAGAAGGAAGTAAGCCAAGAAAGAATAGAGACTCTGCTAGAAGTGATACTCGCTTAGAAGAAGGTATGGAACGCTACCGCCTAGAAGTTGGCCATAAACACGAAGTCAAACCAGGTAATATTGTAGGTGCTATTGCTAATGAAGCCGGACTTGATAGCAAAAACATAGGAAGAATTGAAATTCACGACGACTATAGTGTGATTGATTTACCTAGTGGCATGCCAAAAGACACTTTCAACACTTTAAAGAAAACTTGGGTCTCTGGCACACAACTTAAAATATCTACCTTAGGCTCAAGCTCAGAATCTAATGCATATAAAGATAGTTCTCCTAGAAAACCTAAATCAAATAATAAATCAAGAACTAGCTCCAAGCCTAAGCCAAGAAATAAACCCGGAAATAAAACAAAAAACAAAGATGAAAAGAAAAGAAAAAGAAAAACTAAAACGACTTAGGTACTTAACGATTGTCTCAAGTACATAATTAACATCAAAATTAACAGTGTTCCAACCCACATAATCACGTAGGTTCTCATACTCTTCTTAGCTTTCTCTTTCTTCCACCACGTTCGCGGGCTAATTCCTTTAATTAAAAATACAACATTACATGCCAGATTAACGCATACAATATTAATGGCCAAAAGCAACACTGCCCCCATAGCCAAATTGATATTACCGTAACCTAGCATAATTCCTACAGTTGCCGCAGGAGGCAGCAAAGCTACAGCTACCATTACGCCCACTAAGACACTCGACAACCCCGTCGTTAATGAGAGTGCCGCAGCCGCCCCTGATGCAAGTGCTAAGGCTACTGAATCTAGTCCTACTTCAGTGCGCGCTATTAACTCAGGACTAGGCGAAAATCACATAATTCTAATTGTTCAGAAATTGCAGATACCGTGTCTACATGTCCCGTTTCGCATACAACTTCTAAATATTTCATATTTAGCAGTTATTCCTAAGAAATAATTATTTATTCCAATCTTTCAATAAATTGTTCCATATTAATTACCAATTCATCTTCGCCCACCTGATCAATGGGTTTTCAAAATGCTCTTGAATATTATATAAACTTACTAAAACACCGGAGGCAGTATAGTGATAAACAAATTGCTAAAAGTTCTAAGTGTTCCCGGAGCTCTATATTGATAGACGTGCTTAATTTCTTCGAACGAAACATCCATTTTTCTTAAATATTGATTACAACGAGTGACCTAACCTGACACAAGGCCATTTGCTCTCAAATCGTTCTTAATAAATGCAGATAATTCAGAAAAATATTTGTAAACATGGTCTTCATTCTTACGCATTGATCTTACTGGCTCAGCAAATAAAATTCGGCAAAACAACATCAACTGTACGAGGAGATTTCTTACTTTCTGTATCGTTTCCTCATATGGTTCTTCCAACCAATCACGTGTTGCAAAATATATTGCATTGCCATGTGCTTTAATTGAGCCATAATCATCTAGTGCTGATTCACGCATTTTGTAAGCACCTTCAATTGAAAACACAATTGGGAAATAAATTACTGTAGCAATTAAAGTTAAAGGATAATCCGCTATAAATTTATACTTTAGACAAAGATAGGTCGAAACAACTACCAGGAAGGTAACAAAAAGAGTTTTAAGGTTAATAATTGAACATACTCTTAATAGTCTTTTCACAGGCTTTATCTTTTTATGTTGTTTAAATACTTATCTAGATGGTTTGCAAATTCCTGACGATCACTTTGGCTAAGCGGTGGCGGGCCACCAGTATGCACACCACTACCACGCATACTGTCCATAAAATCGCGCACTTCCAACCTATTCTTAATCGTACCTGTCGTGTACAGCTCCCCACGCGGATTAAGTGCTTCACCACCTTTTTCAATAACTTCTGCTGCGAGTGGAATATCACTTGTAATCACAAGGTCGCCTTTAGTTAGGCGTTTAACTATTTCATTGTCTGCCACATCAAAACCTGATGGAACTTGCAACATAGTAATATTCTTCAAGGACGGTTTACGAATAGATTGATTAGCCACTAATGTGAGCTCAATGCCTGTTCGCTCTGCTGCTCTAAATAAAATATCCTTGATTACGACAGGACAAGCATCAGCATCTACCCAAATTTTCATGTAGTAAATAATTCGTCTATAAAGTGATTATTTACTGATAATATATTTCAATACTTCTACTACTTGATCTGGCGTTTGCGCCCAGGCCATTGCAGCAGCATCCACTTCTTTTAATGGATGAATAATATCTTCATCATGCAATGTGATATAGGGTTTACCCAGTGCAGCACAACAACCCGCATCAAATGCAGCATTCCATTGTTTATATTTATCACCAAAACGGACAATTGCAATATCACAGTGCTCAATAAGTGTTTTTGTACGTATGCTATTTACTTTTGATGACTTATGATCACGCCAAAACTTGTTGCTCTCTTCGCCCAATACATCGCCAGCAGCATCGCTCGACTCATGATCTGTGACCGCAGAGGTAAAAGAGACAGGCAAATTATTTGCTTTTGCGCCCGCTTGTATTTGTTCGCGCCAATCTGTATGTATTTCACCAGATAAATATACTAACCATTCCATATAGTGATCTTTTTGAAGTTGTTTTGAGAATTAAACCAGAGCAGTAGAAAATACATCTTAACCACTTCACTTAGCAGTCTTGTTCTAAGCGAAGTGGTTAACACGTTAGTACTATCTACCTAGTGAACATGTCCGTGAGCAACTTCCTCTTCAGTAGCTTCACGTACACTTATAATTGTGACATCGAAATTCAATTCGACACCTGCTAGAGGGTGATTTGCATCTACGGTTACCACGTCACCTTCAACTTTTTTAACTACAATTCTTTGCATTTCACCATTAGGATTTTGTGCCTCAAAAGACATTCCAGCTTCAATATTATCCACGCCTTGAAAAGCAACTTTAGGTGCTGACTCAATCAGCTCTTCCATGACCTCACCATAACCTTCAGCAGGCTGAACTTTTACAGTAAGTGCATCATTTTCTACCTTGCCTACCAATTCCTTTTCTAAGCCTGGAATTAGATTTCCTACACCATGTAAATAAGTGAGCGGTTCCGCACCTTCTGAGGTATCAATAACATTCCCATCATTATCTGTTAGCTTGTAATGAATACTTACTACTGAATTACCACCAATCATCAACGACATATTATTTCCTTGTTTAATGAAAATTCCACAAATTAATTACGGTTTATGTGGACAATAAGGTCATTATTACTGGGATAGAAACAAAATTCTATATAACGCATAAGCTAGAAAAATGACCGCAAGCAGGATAATTGGCCCAGAACTGCTCTTAGGCCTTTCTACTTTTAGATAAGGGTTTGCTCAAGGTATGCCTCAACAAGCTGTTTAGCATCTTTAAGGCCCATTGATCTTTTTATCCGCAGAATCTTAATCGCACCGATTTTCCTTCCTTGCTCAAGCTCCTCTATAACTTCTGAGTCTAAATCTATTCTTTCATTCATAATATAAAATCATCGGTGGCAACAATTCAAAAAAAGCGCTAATTACTTCGCGCCCTTTGCGGTGCTTTAAAAAATATTATTAGAGAAACTATAAAAACCAGCAAAAACAAATACGTAAGCTTTCGCCAGACACTACTGTAGTGTCTCAAAATGCTAACTTCATTGACATAGATGGTTTCACAAGCACCATTCCCCTCATCATCACGACTAATGCTCGTTCCTCGTATGCCACCGCTGCTTACTTAGATTATAAAATTAGCTTTTTACGCTCCGTTGGCTAATTTCAGAATTTTAGAGGGGTCATAACCACCCACCACTTCTCCATTAATCAAAAGGACAGGAACTCCTTTTACTCCCAATCTATCGTATTGCTCTCTTCCTTCTGGTGACTTTTCAACATCGTATTCATGAAACTCGATGTTATTTTCATTAAGTAGCTCTCTGGATTTTTTACAGTACCCACACCAAGAGGTTGCATAGAGAATAACTTTGCCATCATGAACCGCTGCATAATCAGGCGGTGGGTTAATAAAATTTGTAATCGAAGACCAATTCAAGACTACAGCCACCGCTGCAATAATTAAAAAATACTTTTTCACTTAATCTTCCTTTAATGGTTGTTACACTTAGATGGTACTTTTACTACAAATATTAATTATTCTTTAACACAGGCTTGCATTATTTCATTTAGCTTATCCTGCCCCATACTGTTCATTAGCTTAATGTTTCGTGTAGGAATTTGATCAGTATCTGGATAATTGGCAATAACCTTCTCAAGACTATCTTCTCGCAGTAGATGCAACATGGGGTATGGCGATCGATTAGTATAGTTTTCTACATCTTCAGGGTCAGTGCCACCAAACTGGTAATTAGGATGAAAACTGGCAATCTGATATACGCCTTCTAGACCCATTTCTATCAATAAGCTATCAGCAAGACTTAGAAATTCATTGTAATCATAAAAGTTTTGCAGGACTTCAGGATGAATAAGAAGTGTAGTTTCAACAGCTGCATCCTTATTAAGTAGCCCCAACTCTGTTTGCAATACTTCCAATAACTGTTCTTCTGTAACCGCATTTGTCGTAGATAAACGTACTCTGTTGTTTACCAATTCGCGTTTAACAAATGGGCATAGATTCAACTCGACAACAAAAGATTCAACCCATTGCCGTACTGACTCAGTTATTATGTTGTCTTGCATAATCTATGCTTGAGCAGAAACAAGCTTAATAACTTGTTTAAATTTTAATGCTTAAATATGAACCGCACGCTCATCAACTGCTAAAGCAGCTTCATGCATGCCTTCAGCAAGACTAGGATGAGCGTGAATTGTGCGAGCTAGATCTTCTGAGGAAAGCTCAGACTCCATAGCCACGACCGCTTCAGAAATGAGTTCAGATGCATTTGGACCCAAAACGTGAACACCAAGAATTTGGTCTGTGTTTTTATCGGCAATTATTTTGAATAGTCCTTCGGTATCACCCATAGCACGTGCGCGGCCTAAGGCCATAAATGGAAATGTGCCAACCCGAATTTTAATACCTTCTTCCTTACATTCTTGTTCTGTTTTACCGGCCCATGCGATTTCTGGCCAGGTGTAGATGACCCATGGGATGTTAGTGTGATTCATCTCCGCATGTTGCCCTGCAAGCATTTCTGCTACAGCTATGCCCTCTTCTGAGCCTTTGTGGGCCAACATCGCACCACCAATAACATCGCCTATAGCATAAACGTTCTCAGTTGAAGTTTGCCAGTGATTGTTGACTTCTATAAAGCCTTTTTGATCTGTCTCAACTTTTGCTAAATTCAAGTTCAAACCATCTGTATTAGCTTTACGGCCCACTGCGACAATAAGCTTATCTACTTCTAATGACTTTTCTGCACCATTATTCGTATACTTAATTAATGCCTTATCATTACTGACATTTACTTCTTTTACTAAACTGCTTAAACGAATATCCAAGCCTTGTTTGTTTAGAATCTTGTGCGCTTCTTTTGCAATGGCTTGGTCGGCGGTTGGCAAAAAGTCCGGCATCGCTTCTAAAATGACCACCTCCGAACCTAAACGCCTCCAAACACTGCCCATTTCCAAACCAATTACTCCAGCCCCAATGACACCCAAGCGTTTGGGAATTTCTTGCATTTCAAGTGCACCGGTAGAATCTAAAATGGTTTTGTTATCGACTTTAGCGATAGGAATATCAATTGGAACCGAACCACTAGCTATAACAATATGCTTTGCCTGCAATGTTTCAGACAGTTGAGTTGCTGCATTTTGTACTTTAATGGATTGCGCTGATGCAAAGCTTGCAACCGCCGAAAAAACATCTACCTTATTTTTCTTTAATAAACTTGCCACACCACCGGTAAGTATCTGCACCACTTTTTCTTTGCGTTTTTGCATAGTGGGCACATCAACTTCAACATTACTAACTTTAATACCATGTTCTTTGGCTTGCTCATTTAGAAAATGCACATGATGACTGGAATCCAGCAATGCTTTAGAAGGAATACAACCGACATTTAAACAAGTACCACCTAATGTTGATTTACCTTTGGCATTAACCCAGGAATCCACACAGGCCACTTTCATGCCCAGTTGCGAGCACCTTATGGCACATACGTAACCAGCAGGCCCTGCGCCGATGATCACGACGTCATATTCTTTAATACTATTATTCGACATATAACTGTTTAAACTTGCAGAAGAAGTCTATTAGGATCTTCGATGATACCTTTAACATGACTTAAGAATTGCACCGCTTCTTTTCCATCAATTATGCGATGGTCATAACTAAGCGCTAAATACATCATAGGCGCAATGATCACCTCACCATTTTGCGCAATTGGACGCGCTTGTATGGAATGCATGCCTAATATTGCACTTTGCGGTGGATTAATAATTGGTGTAGACATCATCGAACCAAACACACCACCATTAGAAATTGTAAATGTGCCACCAGTGAGCTCTTCAATAGCAACTTTATTAGTTTGCGCACGTACCGCTAGATCATTAATCGTTTTCTCCACACCCGCAAAAGACAAACCATCTGCATCACGCACAATAGGCACTACTAGCCCACGTTGCGTGCTAACCGCTACACCAATATCAAAGTAGTCATGATAAATAACGTCTGTGCCTTCAACAGATGCATTAATAATTGGATATTCTTTTAATGCCTCTACCGCTGCTTTAACAAAAAATGACATAAATCCAAGTTTTACACCGTGAGATTCTTCAAAGCCTTCTTTATAGCGTTGCCGAAGATCGATGATGCTCTGCATATTCACTTCATTAAAGGTAGTTAAAAGCGCGCTTTCATGTTGAGACTGAACTACGCGCTTAGAAGTACTTTTACGCAAACCAGTC
>CAXMUG010000030.1:0-7149 GCA_964196535.1 uncultured Mycobacterium sp.
TGAGGATCGGCAAAATAAGCCCATGGTATTTAAACCGAACTGGGCTTTTCGCCAGCAACGACAGTGGTGGGCCCATCGCGCCATTAGCTTTCCATGGTTTTTCGGAAGCGTGTACGTAGTGCTTCTAGTGTGGAGCGTTACAAAGTTGTAGTAACGCATGCATGCGTAATACATTAAGGAGAACACCATGCAAACATCCATCAAAAGTATCCTGGCTACCGATTTTTCAGATACTTCTAAAGATGCTGGTGGTAATTGACCAATTTTACTCTAAGGTGACATTACATTGATGATCAACTCAAGGTTTTATGAATGTCCGCTTTTGGCACAAAGCAGACATTCAGCAGAGTATAAAAACGGTCCGATTATTTCCGTTGAGATTGGGAATTACCAATTTCAAAGAAGAAAGATGCTCCAATGATAAATAAACAACCATGCTTAAACTAGCTTCCTCAAGAATATACAGGCCAAACCGTAGAACAATGTGGCCATCAGGATCACTGCGGCAAAACCCAGATGAATAGCCAACAAAGTAGCAAGTACCGCTCCCACAACCGAAGCACACCCATTTATCGCCCATGCCCACGGAATAGTTTCCTGTACTGTGAACGCTAACCGCATAATACCAGAAGGAAAAGGCACGCCCATACATAACCCAAGTGGTGCGATCAGCGCCAAGGAAATAACTATTTTTGCCAAATCAGAAAAATGTATGAGCACTTGGAATAAACCAGGCAGAATAGCGAGATAGAGTAGGGATATGACAGCCATTAACATTACTACCAATGGCACATGCCACTTGCTTTTTGTCTTCTCTTGCCATCGTTCTGCAAGCCAACCGCCTATGGCGGCGAACACCAAAAATGCGCATAAAACGACTGCAATGGCATAAAGAGGATGAGCTAGAAAAAGTAAAAATTTCTGAATGAAAGCAATTTCCATGAACATAAATGCCAGTCCAATAAATAAGAAGTACAAAGCCACCCACACATTTGGCAACTTACGCCGGAAGCGTGAAACTGCCAGCGGCGTCAGAATCAGAAGAGTACTTGCCACAAATGCCTGAACCAATGTCATCATGAGCAATGGATAACTCCAATCGATAAGTGGCATTCCACCTTGTTTACGCAAGGCAAACAACTCTCCTGCTGCACTCCATTTGAAAAAATGAAAAAAATAAGGCCGATCATCAGTCGCCGGCTCAATGTAAAACTTATACCGATCGAGGAAGGTCTGTCGCTGAGAACTTAACAATGCAACAGCTCCCTCAAAGTAGTAAGGCTTCTCGAGTAGGTTGTAACGGTTCGCCTCATCAGCACGCATCCCAGGGTAATAAGCCATATCGAAAGAACGCGAATGGCTAAACTCCCGAATCGCTTTTAATTCTTTGGTATTGAAGTCGCTATTCTTTACAAGCAATGTGACTGTTTTCCAGCCCCGTATCATCACTAACCGTGCTGCAGGATTAGAAACACCATCTCGTTCTAAAGCAGTCACCGCAGTAGCAAAGAGTTTCAGTGAATCACGCGGTGGCAAGGTAAGCCAACGAGTGACTGCCAGCATGCCATCCGAAGTAAGGCGTTTTAGATAGGTCTGTAGCGCTTCAATAGTGTAAAGATAGCTTTCACTCAAACTGTATAACCCAGCAGAGGCAATACCAAAGGAATCTAGTAGCGCCACCTGAATTAAATCATAACGGCTATCAAGCGTTGTATTGACAAAGCCACGTGCCTCGGCATTGTGAATACGTACTCTGTGTCGGTTATAAAGATTTCCAGAAAAATTACTAAAACGTTGCCGGACCAGGTTAATTACGTCGTGATTAAGTTCCACAGCATCAACCGTGACTGCATCGTGATAAAGTGCCTGCAGTACATCGCTACCTGCCCCTGCACCAAGCACCAATACGCTTGGCCTTTCCAGCACATGATAGGGTAGAGCCGAGGTAAGCTGGTCGAGATAAGCCAGCGTTGCAAGTTTGCCATCAAACCGTGTCAGTATAGATGGTCCATCCCCATCCACAAATATACCTAACTGGGCAGGTGGTTCATCGGTTGCGTTAAGGCTCATCCCCGGAGCATGACGAAAGGGGATGAGGCTACTTTTTACCACCGTGATCTGCCCCAGTGGACTCGAACGTTCCTCTATTACCTGTGTCCCGGTAATATTCAGGGTCTGATTTAAATCCTTATAAGCAGAAGAATGTATTTGTAACCAGGAGTCGCGAAACGTAACAGACACTATCAGAGCAAGACCAAGGAGCACTCCAATTAACCATTTCGCTTGCATCTTTAGTTCGACAATAGCAATGGCTGCAGCAAGTAGAGAAACTGCTGTGACTGCGACAAGAGCCTTGCCGGGTGGCACTAAAAAAAGTAGGCCTATAACGCCTATACTACCAATGCCTGCACCCAAAATGTCAATGGCATAGACACGTCCGGCTTCTCTGCCAAAGCGAAAAAAAATCAGACCGATACTAAACCCACCACAAAAAAAGGGCAGTATCATGAGAAGATAAATGGTCAGTAGTTTTGCTAACTGGGTTTTGTCCCAAAGCAGTTCGAGTGGATTGAAAGGAACCTGTTGCGCCAGTAGAAATGACAAAGGCATCAGAAAAACCACCCCAATGGCAGCTATGACATATGCAAAGCCAAAGTTCAGAGAAATTTTGTCCTTTAGCAAAGTTAGTGCCGTGCCGCTCGCCCCATAACCTAACATTGCAGCACTGATGATCATGTAAGCAAAATGATGCCACAACACAATGCTGAACAAACGCGTAAGTAATATTTCATACGATAGTACGCAAGCAGAGAGCATCCCAATGGCGATAAATGGCGGACGCAATGCTGTCACAGCTAATGTTCTCTGGTAAATGGAACGAAACGTACTGGCAAAATCTGGCGACTGGTTACTGAACCGTCCATCTGTTTTTCTATAAGCATCAAATACTGAGTCATGAAATGCATACCGAGTGGGATCAATATGCGGCCACCCGGTTTTAACTGTTTAAGTAGCGCCGGAGGAACATGGCTTGCGGCAGCCGTCACTATAATGGCATCGAATGGTGAAACTTCCGGCCAACCATAATATCCATCACCTATTCTTACGTGCACATTGTCGTAGCCAAGTGATTTCAACCGTTTGGCTGCCTGCTCTCCCAATGGGCGAATAATCTCTATGCTATAAACTGATTTGGCTATTTCCCCCAAAACAGCCGCCTGGTATCCTGAGCCGGTGCCAATTTCAAGTATCCTATCGCTATCCTTAACCTGCATCAGTTCGGTCATCATCGCTACAATGAGTGGCTGTGAAATTGTTTGTCCATAGCCTATGGGAAGGGGGCGGTTAAGATATGCGCTCATAACCTGAGAAGCAGGTACAAAAAGATGGCGTTCCACTTTTTGCATTGCTGCCACGACACTAATACTGAGGGTAGAATTTCCTGTGTTTGGAGCCTCGAGTGCAATATCGGCTAATACCTCCTCCATCATTTTATGGCGCAATACATCATATTCCCCACCTTGGGCAGGGAACGTGCAACAGAAATAAAGGAATATGCCTAACGTAAAGTAATCCTTCATACTTACATTATGGGACTGTAATAGACAATAAAAAGCCCTTATGAATAAACGCATAAGGGCTTAATGAACTTTATAGTACTTTATAAGATACTAAATGGCGGCGGGAATTAAACTCACATCTAAGAACACTTTACTAATCAATAAATTAGTTGTGAAATAACTATTCTAGTTTCTTGTAGATACCCCCAAATATACCCCCGGAATGACTGGCTGTTACTGGATCTTATTGGAAGCAAGAAATAGTTGCCGAGCTTACGCTTAAAACAGTAACATAAACCAAAATAATATAGTTTTAGATTTAACAAGGCCTATCACTATCATGTCTAACTAAATTATGGTATTCCATGATCCCCTATAGTCTACACACGTTGCTTGCCGCTATAGACCTTTCTACATCTTCACATAATGTTGCGCTTAGAGCAGCAATGATGGCACAGCGAATTGGAGCAAAGCTTGAGCTTGTACATGTGTTAGACAAAAAAGAACTAAATGAACTTCAAAGATTACTAGGCGAAAATAGTGAAGTAGTAAAGTACATTCGGTCACAGACACGGGAGTTACTGTTACAGCTGGCTAATGATATTGGTGAACCGCTAGGGGAAAATGCTAGTTGCCATTTGGCAGAGGGAGATGTGATTGAAGCCATCACCACACAGGCAAATACTCTTAACGCAAATCTTCTGATCATTGGCGCGCAAGGATCTAGCTTTATACGTCAGAGGCTACTGGGAACAACTGCCGAGCGTTTGTTACGTATGACTCAATGTTCTGTTCTTTCTGTGAAACAACCTCCCCGCATGGCATATCAGAGTGTACTCGTACCAATTGATTTTTCCCCCTGGTCGTTGGACGCTATCCATCTGGTACAGGTAATTGCCCCGCAGGCCAAATTAACTCTATTGCATGCTTACCAAGTACCTTTTGAGAAGCAAATGCGAAAAGCGGGTGAGAAAGAAGAGGCAATTCAATGCTATCAAGACAAAATTTGCCAGGAAGCGGATACCCGCCTTCATCAAACTGCAATGGATGCAGGAATTTCTACGAGAAATTGGCGCCCTGTAGTTAAATATGGTGACGCCGTACAACGTATCCTGGAACAAGAGGAAGAACAAGGCTTCGATTTGGTCGTAATCGGCAAACATGGTCATGGAGTAGTAGAGGAATTCCTGCTAGGCAGCAATACAAGAAAGATACTTACACATTCACAATGTGATGTACTAATCGCTAATCGCTAAGTGTTTCCATTTCTCAACTATTATTATGCTCACAGGCCCAACCATTTTGTGAGACAAGAGTAAGCCTGTAGCAAAATAAAAGGAAAACACCTTCTCTTGGACGGCGCTGGATGTTGCTGGTAGCGGGCGGCGGGAATCGAATAGTAGCTTATAACCCTTACCACAGGCTGATCTACATTTTTTCTATTTTCAATGTGCCAACAAATGTACCAGCAGATTTATCACGTTTGGGTCTTTAGAAGCGTGTCTTATTGCCATTCTTACTGGTTTTTTATCTGCAGATGTCCCATGACATCTAAAACTAGATACTTATAACTTAACATAAATTAGTTTAGATCTTTAGAATATTAGTCACTATAACTTTATGATTATAAGCAATTAAATATTTATGAGTGGCAACGTTGCCACTCAGAGCGTCATAACATTAGAACTCCATAAATCATATATTATCTGATTTCTGAATGACCGCTTCTGGCACAAAGCGGACATTGATGGGCATCAGTTTCATCTTTTTTCCGACCACGAAAATACTTTCTATATTTGTCCAATAATGTGCGCTTTCTCACAGAAGATATTGTTTGGAGTGATTATCCTCAATTGATGTGACAACTTTTAACTTGTGATTATAAATTTTGTATGAGGTTACATATGAAAATTGGAGAAGCAATTTTAAAGTATGAGGGGCGAGTGATGCAGCTGCCAAATGTTGTGGGTATTGGCATTGGAAAATACGCAGAAATGAACGTGATCAAGATATTCGTGATACAAAAACAGCTAGAATCTAACTTGCAATCTAATGAAATAATTCCAAATACGTTGGAGGGTTTTTTGACCGATGTAGAGGAGATTGGCGTCAAGGAAATCATAAAGCCCAGAATTGATCGATATCTATTTGAAGAGCATTTAAAGGCATTCCGAACATTCGTTGAGGGAAAGTCTACCGTACCTTTTGTTTCATTCAAATCCCACCCCTTTACAGATGGGCAAGAAGGATACAAATACGATATATATAGAACTGCAAGAGCTAATCTGGCATTTCAAGACTGGAAAATGTCGGATATAGGCAGTGGGGTTATTATTGCAGCAACAATTAAATCGATTGAGTTCAAAATTAATAACCTTGTTCAGTGGCAAAGTATGTACGGCGATGAAAATAGACCGCATCAGCCTTTATATGAGGCAAAAAATTTACCCGAAAAAGAAAAAATAATAGAACAATGCTTGTTCGATCTCTATCATAAATCGTCGGCAAATAAATCTTTCAATGAATTGATAAACATTTTTGGAAAGAAATATGCGCTTATAGCCTATCTATTTTTTGTAAAAGACAGTTCAAAATACCCACCTATAGCATCCAGATACCTTGACAGGTCATTTGAATTGTTGGGAGCAGATTTAAAAACAAGTATGCATTGCTCTTGGGAAAATTACTCCCTTTATATTGGCTTAATAGCCGAGTTAAAGAATATGCTTTACGAATCATTATCATCTGAAGTCACCCTATTGGATGCTCATTCATTTGCATGGATGCTTTCTGCGCAAATGGAAAGTGAAAAAAAGCTTCCTAATGTAATTGAGTATTTGAATGTGAGCAGTGCTGAGAGAGAGGCAATTATTAAGTCCCGTATTGGCCAGGGCCAATTTAGGCAAAGACTAATAAGCTACTGGTCTTCTTGTGCCGTTACAGGATGTCGTGAAACCAGGCTATTGCGAGCGTCACATATCAAACCGTGGGTGAAATCCGAGGTAACCGAACGGTTAAGTCTATTCAATGGATTGCTATTATCTCCAACACTGGATGCTTGTTTTGATAGTGGGTTAATAAGCTTTGATGATTGTGGGAATATATTAATTTCAGGTAAATTTAATCAGAAATCCATGGATGCCTTGTGCATTACCGCTGGCATGAAATTAGCCAAGATCGAAACGGAACATAAAAAGTATCTTGCTTATCATCGTGAACATGTATTCATAAAAAGCTAGCAATCACATGCACTCGGACAGCAAAAAGAACCGCTTGTGCCTCGCTCGGCGGCGGGAATCGAATAGTAGTCTGTAACTATTACCACAGGCTGGTCTACATTTTTTCAATTTTCAATGTACCAACAAATGTACCAGCAGATTTATTGGATGCTATTGGATGCCATTGGACTGTAATAGACGCGAACGTCCGCTCTTGGCACAAAGTAGACATTCAGGAGCGTTTGATGACATAAGGGGCGCGCTTTAGCGCGCCCCTGCCGCTTGGCCTTGTTAGGAAAAGTCGATGTTGATGCTTTGCAAAAACTCATCCGTTATGTCAGCATTTTTTCTACCTGCAATAGCGAAATAAA
>CAXMUG010000031.1:0-11400 GCA_964196535.1 uncultured Mycobacterium sp.
ACCGAAAACACGGCTAGCGGTGTTAGCAAAACCATTATCACGCCACCGAATGCCGTCAATACTGGTGACCATTTAGCATTACAAAAGGACAGAAAAGCGCAAAATATAGTCTTTCAACATCTGTTAGAACAGACCATCTCATTTGCAAGATTCTCCTACAGTGAGACACCTGCATTACCTAATGGTAAGCAAGATTAAAATATGATTAATTTCATGAAGCACCTGAAATATCAAGTAATTTACTCATTTCAACGCAGCCCAGCACCGTTCAGAAGTGCAAATAAAGGCATTGTCGTCTCCCTATTGCATAATCTGCACTACTTGCCAGAATATAAATTAGCGCCCAAAAATCATCTAAAGTACAGAATACTCGAGAAATTATGAATCACCCGCTGCAACTCATTTTCGTTGACAGCAGTCCTAATGATGTTGAAGAAATGGTTAGCTCCATAAAAACATCGGGGATTGCTGTACGCTCGCGAATTGCGCAAGATGCGGATGATTTATCCACCCTGCTTAGTGAAGCTCAACCACATATTGTTCTGCATGCTCTCGAAGATAACGAAGTAAGCCTAGAACAAACTGTCTCTACTATTAATGGTCGCGCACCTGAGATACCCATTATTGCCTTAACTAAATCTTCTGAGCTGGACCCTGTCGCGTATATGCAGCAAGGCGCCACAACTTTAATAAACAAAAATAACTCAGAACACCTAAATCTTGTTGTAAGTAATACTGCTAAAACTCAATTTCATATACAGGAACTAAAGGAAGTTGCCGAAAACTGTAATGAACTTGAAAATCGCTGCCAGAGACTAATGGAAAGCTCACGCGATGCAATATGTTACCTGCATGAAGGCATGCATACATATGCAAATGAAAAATATTTAGAAAAATTCGGCTACAGCAATAGCGAAGAATTATATGGTTTATCAATTATGGATTTGGTCGCGCCTGACGACCAAGCAGCCATGAAAGATTTACTCAAAAAGTTTCCCAAATTAAAAGAAGCTGGTGAAACAAATCTTACATTTAAAAAAGAAGGCGACGAAACTTTTTCTGCTAAATTTAGTTTCAACTCGGTAAGCGTATCCGGCGAAGAATGCATTCAAATTGTTATTCAAAGCGCTGAAGGTGGCGGTGACACCAAAGAATTAGAAGAACAACTGAGTTACCTTAGTGAACACGATGTACATACCGGCTTCTACCATCGCAGATCAATTATGGATCAACTAGATGAAGCAGCGAATGCTGCAAAACAAGGAAAAATATCACAAGCCTTTATTCAAATAGATATCGCTAACTTCAATGACATTAAAGATAAGTTTGGTATCGCTGCAATCGACAAAGTCAGTAGCAACGTTGCTAGCACACTACGCAAATGTTGTACTGAAAATGAAACTCTTTCCAAATTAACAGAGGATTCATTCGGTGTATTGACCTCAAACATTGATTGTAAGTTCTTACATGCATTTGGATCGAATGTTATCAAAAGCCTAGGCGAACTAATAACCATATCTGGCAGCGACTACATTTCCATTAAGCCAGCCGTAGGTGCGGTGGCCATTGATCAATTCACCACCGATGTCCCAGACATTCTAAGTAAAGCTAAAGATTGTTGTGATGAAGCATGGGAGAATGACGCAGACGAAATTGTTATACACCAACCTAATGACGCTCAAATGGGCGAACAAGAAAAAGATGAACGCTGGACCCTTAAACTACGTGAAGCCATAAAAGAAAACAGACTCGCTCTACTATATCAACCAATAATTAGCTTGCATGGTGAACCAGGTGAGCGTTACCAGATTTATACTGCACTTCACAACAAAGACAATGAACTCGTTTCTGCTAGTGAATTAGCTATGCGTATTGAGCGGACCGGCTTTGGCAAAATGCTAGACCGATGGATCATTTTAAATGCATTGAAAAAATTATCCGAGTTACGTACTAAAGGCGCAGATATGCGTTTATTTATCAAATTGAGCTCAAACTCAATTCTAGATAAAGACCTTCTTGGCTGGTTAGAAGCTCAATTTAAAACAAATAATATTTCGCCAAGTTTTGTTTGTTTTGAAATAAAAGAGCAAGTATTAATATCTAATTTCAAAGAATCACAAATATTGGTTAGCGCTCTGCAAGAGCTGAAGTCAGAAATCGCAATTGATGCTTTCGGCGCAGGTGACAATCCAGCGAAAATCCTTAAAGCGATTCCTGCGGACTATGTAAAGATCTGTCACAGTTTGATGTCTGAAATAAGTGAAAATCAAGAAAACCAAAATGCTATTCGCGAAATTGCCGAAGCACTAAAGCCGATAGGGACAAAAGTTATCGCTCAATTTATTGAAGATGCGGATACTCTATCTATTTTATGGAGTTTAGGCATTAACTATACTCAAGGTAATTTCCTACAACCGCCTAGCGAACATCCAAATTACGACTTCTCTTTGTAAGTTTTTTCTTGCTCCATACAAAACTCAACAAAACAATAGCAATAATTTTATATTGCCAGTTTAATGATATCCCATTAATAATTTCTAAGAGCCGCAATACGATCCTCAAGTGGCGGATGAGTACTAAATAGTTTTCTAAACCCCGCTTTCATCCCACCAGAAATACCAAATGCTGCGAGCTGACCTGGTAACTCTTTTGGCTGATGCTGAGCTTTTAAACGCTCTAATGCTGCAGCCATTTTTTCTCTTCCTGCTAAATCTGCACCACCTGCATCGGCTCGAAATTCACGTCTACGTGAATACCAACTCGCAATCATAGATGCCAACACTCCTAAAACAATTTGCGCAATGATGCTGACAATAAAATACCCAGGACCAAATCCACTTCTAGA
The DNA here is from genome assembly GCA_964196535.1 of uncultured Mycobacterium sp. Classification (GTDB taxonomy): domain Bacteria; phylum Pseudomonadota; class Gammaproteobacteria; order UBA4575; family UBA4575; genus JABDMD01. The sequence goes on from CAXMUG010000031.1 coordinate 2,846, forward strand.
TTTAAATACAACCTTATCAACTAGAATGCCAACTATACGTGACAAGAAAATTACAAAAGTATTCAATACCCCTTGTATAAGACCCATGGTGATCATATCCCCGTTTGCAACATGACTAATCTCATGCGCCATAACAGCTTCTGCTTCATCTCGGCTCATAGCATTTAATAAGCCGGCACTTACTGCAACCAACGCGTTATTACGTCGCATACCCGTAGCAAAGGCATTGACTTCAGGAGTGTCAAAAACTCCTACCTCAGGCATACCAATGTTAGCTTGCTCGGCTTGACGTTGAACAGTATCTACTAACCATTGCTCTGTCTCATTCGCAGGCTGCTCAATTATACGCACACCCATTGATCGCTTTGCCATCCACTTAGATATTGCCAAAGATAAAAATGAACCACCAAAACCTATTAGCAGTGACATAATAAATAAGCCTGTTAACTGCCCAGACATTCCATTTTGAACAAGAATTTTATCTAACCCAAAAATTTGTGCTGCAATTCCTAGTACAACCACAACTGCAAAGTTTGTAGCTATCAATAAAAATATTCGTGCGCCCATCAGAAAAACCTCATAAAACTATAGAAAACCATCTTTAAATATAATTTACGTTATTCAAACAACATCTAGTTTAAAACCTTACTCTTGATCATCCTCGAAATGCACCTCTATGGCATCAATATTTCGATACCCTTGAGAAAGTTTCAAACCTCTTTGACCACGTTCTCCCTCAAAAGTGTCAACTTCATCACCTTTCATCTTCTTAGTTCGCTTGCCAGAATATAAGGTTATTACTTCACCATCCTGTACCAATGCAATAGCGCGCATAGACTCTTCACCAGTAGCGACCTTCTTACTTGGTATATTAATAATTTTATTGCCTTTACCCTTTGGCAATATCGGCACATCATTTAATGGAATAACCAGCATATTGCCTTCGGAACCAATAGATACCACCCAATCATCTTGCATATCTCGCACTCTCACTGGCGGCATCGCCTGCGCACCCTTTGGCACAGACAACATTGTTTTTCCTGCACGATTGCGGGTAAACATATCTTCAAGCTTACCTACAAAACCATATCCTGCACTACTCGATAATAAATATAAATCTGATGGATCACCCATCATTACCCCAACAAATACCGCACCGTCAGCAGGCTTTAACTTGCCACTTAATGGCTCGCCCTGCCCTCGTGCAGAAGGTAATGTATGTGCAGGCAATGAATAACATCGCCCTCTTGAATCAAAAAACATAGCGTTTTGATTCGATTTTCCATATGCATGAGCCTGATAGGTATCTCCAGACTTGTAATTAAGCTCGCGCGCATCAACTTCAGTACCTTTAGCGGCACGTACCCAACCCTTTTTTGACAACACAACCGTAATTGGTTCAGAAGTAACTAACTCAGATTCATCAATAGCGGTTGCGGCTCCACGTTTAACTAATTTAGATCTACGGTCATCCCCAAACTCTTCAGCATCTTGTTTAAGTTCTTTTTTAACCAACGTCTTCAGTCGCGCACTAGAACCCAATGTTTGCTCAAGCGATTTACGCTCATCGTTTAATTCTTTTTGCTCTGTCTTAATTTTTATCTCTTCAATCTTTGCCAAATTACGCAATTTTAAATTTAGAACAAATTCAGCCTGTTCATCACTGAGCTTAAACTTTGCAATTAACTTGGCTTTTGGATCATCTTCGGTTCGAATGATCTTGATCACTGCATCTATATTCAGATACGCAATTAACAAGCCTTCTAGCTCGTGTAGTCGTTTAGCGACTTTATCTAATCGCCATTGCAATCTTCGCTTAACCGTTTCAGTTCGAAATACCAGCCATTCTTTTAGAATATCGCGAAGATTTTTAACTTGAGGTCGACCATCAATGCCAATCATATTTAAATTGGCTCGATAATTACGTTCAAAATCAGTAGTAGCAAAAAGGTGTGACATCAAGTCATCCTTATCTATGTGATTACTTTTGGGTGTAATCACAATCCGAATTGGGTTTTCGTGGTCAGACTCATCACGCAAGTCTTGCACCATTGGTAACTTCTTCGCTTGCATTTGTTGTGCGATTTGCTCAAGCACTTTAGCCCCAGAAACTTGATGTGGCAATGCGGTAACCACAATATCAGAATCTTCCTTAACATATACCGCACGCATTCGAACTGAACCATTACCGGTTTCATAAATTTCTTTAATTTCTTTCGGATCCGAAATGATTTCTGCATCGGTAGGATAATCTGGCCCTTTAACAAACTTACATAGATCTTTAACGGTCGCCTTAGGATTATCTAACAAATGTATACAAGCACCCACCACCTCGTTGATATTATGTGGCGGTATATCAGTAGACATTCCAACCGCAATTCCCATACCACCATTTAATAAAACATTTGGTAATCGCGCAGGTAATACGAGCGGCTCTTGCATAGTGCCATCAAAGTTAGGAGCCCATTCTGTAGTGCCTTGATCCAGTTCTTGCAATAAGGCCTTAGCATATTTCGTTAATCGCGACTCTGTGTAACGCATCGCAGCAAAAGATTTAGGGTCATCTGTTGACCCCCAGTTGCCCTGCCCATCTATTAGCGGATAACGATACGAAAAAGATTGTGCCATCAACACCATTGCTTCGTAGCATGCGCTATCGCCATGTGGATGATATTTTCCAAGCACATCACCCACCGTACGAGCAGATTTTTTATGCTTGGATACTGCTGACAAACCCAGCTCAGACATGGCATAGATAATTCTGCGCTGCACCGGCTTCAAGCCATCACCTATATTTGGCAGAGCTCGATCCAAAATTACATACATGGAATATTCCAAGTACGCTTTTTCTGCAAATTCATGGATTGGAAGTTTGTCTGAAGGATCAAAATCCATTTCTATGTTATCACTCATAATTTATATATTTAATTCTCTAATTTACTACCAAATTACCTTTCTTTTGCAACCAAGCACGTCTATCTGCAGAGCGTTTCTTAGCCAACAACATATCAATTAATTGAAATGTTTCCTTCACATCAGTTAATGAAAGCTGCACCAAACGACGTGTATCCACCGCCATTGTGGATTCTCTTAGTTGCATGGGATTCATCTCACCCAAGCCTTTAAAACGCGTGATGGTAACCTTGCCGGTTTTCTTTTCAGCCTTAATACGATCCAACACACCCTTTTGCTCTTCATCATCTAATACGTAAAACACCTCTTTACCGACATCGATACGATAGAGTGGTGGCATCGCCATGTAGACATGCCCTGCTTCAACTAGAGTTTGAAAATGCTGCAAAAACAATGCACATAATAACGTCGCAATATGCAAGCCATCCGAATCCGCATCCGCAAGCACACAGACTTTTCCATAACGCAGACCCGATAAGTCTGTACTACCTGGCTCAATACCAATAGCCACAGAAATATCATGCACTTCCTGCGAAGCTAAAACCTGATCAGAAGAAACTTCCCATGTGTTTAGTATTTTCCCACGTAATGGCATAATTGCTTGATACACCCTGTCGCGCGCCTGCTTGGCAGAGCCACCCGCAGAATCACCCTCAACTAAAAATAATTCAGTGCGCGACAAATCTTCTGATGTGCAATCCGCAAGTTTCCCAGGCAGTGCTGGGCCGCTAGCAATTTTCTTGCGTACCACTTTTTTGCTTTTTCGTAAGCGCGATTCTGCATTACTAATCGCTAGCTGAGCAATTTGTTCGCCAGACTCAGCATTTTGATTTAACCAATGTCCAAAAGAGTCTTTAGCTACGCCTGCAACAAAAACAGCTGTATCACGTGAACTTAAACGCTCTTTTGTTTGGCCAGCAAATTGTGGTTCTTTAATTTTAACGGAGAGCACATAGCAAAGCCTTTCCCACACATCCTCTGGCGTAAGCTTTACCCCACGTGGCAATAATTTTCTAAACTCACAAAATTCGCGTAGCGCTTCGGTTAAGCCCGTTCTTAATCCTGAAACATGTGTGCCACCTTGCGTTGTAGGTACAAGATTTACGTAGCTTTCTTTTAAGCCCTCTCCTTCTTCCAACAACCAAGTAACCGCCCACTCAACCGCTTCTTCGCCACCCTCAAAATGTTCACGAAAAGAGTCTTGTGGTATGCGCTCAATACCTTCTATTGATTCCAGCAAATAATCTTTTAAACCATCCTCATAACACCACTCGTAATTATTTTTGTTTACCTCATCATCAAAACTAATCTGCAAACCCGGGCACAGAATAGCCTTTGCGCGCATTGCGTGTAGTAACTTAGATACTGAAAATTTATCACTTTCAAAATATTTTGCATCTGGCCAAAATCGAATGGTAGTGCCTGTAGTTCTTTGCCCAACCGTTCCAACCACTTCAAGTTTAGAGCTCTTCTTCCCACCCTTGAAAGCCATGTTGTATTCTTTCCCACCTCTTCGCACCCAAATCTCAAGATTCTTCGACAAAGCGTTCACTACTGACACACCCACACCATGTAAGCCACCAGAGAAAGAATAGCTTTTATTAGAAAATTTACCACCAGAGTGCAAAGTACTAAGAATGACCTCCACACCCGGCAACTTAAGTTTAGGGTGTTTATCAACTGGCATGCCACGTCCATCATCAGCCACTTCTAATGAACCATCTTTATATAATTTGATGTCGATAGATTTGGCGTACCCTGATATTGCTTCATCGACACTGTTATCGATGACTTCATGCGCCAAATGATTGGGTCGAGTAGTATCGGTATACATCCCTGGCCGCTTACGAACCGGATCCAATCCACTTAATACTTCAATATCTGAAGCGTTATATTTCCCTGCCATTTATATATCCAAAGTTAAGCTTATTTTTTTATTTACTAAGGCCTGTTAAGCAATTGTAGGAATGAAACTACAACAGTATGCTAACCGAATGGCCCATCAAAAATCTAATTTAGCGAAATCAAACAAGAGCATCACTGATAAGACCGCACTCGCCATCAATCCAGAGGAGAATATCGCTGTTTTTGCATCTGCCGGTAGCGGTAAAACCCATCTCCTAGTCCATCGAATTCTAAAACTATTACTCAGTGGTGTAGAACCCTCACATATACTAGCTATCACCTTCACACGCAAAGCCGCAGCTGAAATGCAGGAACGCTTAATGAAAGTTCTTGCAGCATGGGCTAGTGCAGATGAATCACAAGTTAAAACCATACTACAAAGTCTCTCGCACCCTCACGATGGCGCAAGCATAGCAAAAGCCAGGAAATTATATGAAGAATTATTATTTTCAGAATATGAAATACGCATCACCACATTTCACGCATTTTGCCAGGATATCCTAAAACAATTTGCTATACATGCAGGTGTACCCGCAGGTTTTCGCGTTGTAGAAACAAATGATGAACTCAAAGTAGAAGCACGCAAAAAATTATTCAAAACGGCTCAACAAGGCGATCAAGAACTAAGCAAAGCTCTATTTAGTCTCTTGCAATTCTGCAGCACGGTTAATAATGTTAATGAAGTTCTTGATACTTTCATCAATTCAAGGAGTGATTGGAGAAGCTTTACGGAAAACCAAGAAAACCCTGCTGACTATGCGCATGAATGCCTAGAGAAGTTGATTTTTCCCGAACAAAACGAAGCGAGCAAAAATCTAAGCCCTCTTACATCAGCTTTAGAGGAATACTTATCTTATATATCCGCTCATAAAACGAAAACGTATCAATCTTATTGCGGAATACTATCTTCAGTCTTAGAACACAAACAACTAGAAAGCGATCAACTGGAGACCATTACACCAATATTCTTCAACAGCAAGATGGAAATACGGGAGATCAAAGCGAGTAAGACGCTAGAAAAAAGCCTAGGAGCCGAAAAGGTACAAAAGTTTATTTCTTTGCACGACAGTTTAAGCGAACAAATCTCGACTTACTTAGATGTACTCAAAAAAGAAAAGCTTCTCGAATTCAATCAGGCTTGGTTTTATGCAGGACATCAACTCTTAGAAGAATATCAAAAACTAAAATTTAACCAACACGCTTTAGATTTTGATGATCTCGAATGGTATACCTACTTGCTTCTCAACCAGCATGAAAGTGCCGCTTGGATTCAGTACAAACTGGATCAACGCATCCAGCACATATTAATAGATGAATTCCAGGACACGAACCCAACACAATGGCACTTACTATTCCCTCTGCTAACTGAATTAGCCATCGATTCACATGAAAACCATAGAAGCTTATTTTTTGTAGGTGATGCCAAACAGTCTATATATGGATTTCGACGCGCAAACTCTGAATTACAGTTCGCCGCAGCTGAGTGGGCAAAAGAACATCTGAATGCAAAATTATTAGAAACAGATGATTCATATCGCTCATCTCCTGCAATCATAAATTTTGTAAATAAAATATTTTCCCAGCAAGACATTGAACTAAATCATTTCAATACTCATCAGGCTATTCAATCTGAGCTATGGGGCCAAGTTCAAGTTAATTCACTAAGCTATGCTGAAGATCTAGAAACTGAAGGCTTAAAACAACAAGGCTTTCGAGACCCAATGCGTGAGCCCAAAGAAAGTTTTGAGAGGGATAACCATTACTTAGAAGGGCAACAAGTTGCAAGTAAAATTAGCAATTTAGTATCCAACGCAACACCAATCATGGAGAACCAAACTCCACGAGCTATTAAATTTAGCGATATCATTATTCTTGCAAGGAATCGAACCCATCTAGCACAAATTGAACTTGCACTAAGTGAACAACGCATCCCGTTTAGCAGCGCTTATGATGGAGAGTTCCTAAGTAGACTCGAAGTTCAAGACATTCTTTCATTACTTACTTATTTAACTCAATCACATAATGACTTAGCACTAGCACAGGTACTGCGCTCTCCGTTATATGGAATGAATGACCAAGATTTAATGGAGATAGCCTGCATATCTGAAAGTTCTTGGCATGAAAAACTAAAATCCTATGCAGAAATATCAAATAACACACTAGCCAAGCAAGCATTTAAGCAACTGCAAAACTGGCGCAGCATATCTAATACATTACCCGTACATGACTTATTAGATCGCATCTACTTCGAAACCAATCTACTAACACGCTATTCAAAAAGCTTACCAAGCGAAAATACTGGAGTATTAAATACACAGGTACTAAACAACCTAATTGCACTTTTACAACTGAGTTTAGATTTAGATGCTGGAAGATATTCAAGCATTCAATCTTTTTTGACCACACTGCAGACCACCCAACCAAACATACACCCGGGTAACGGACAACTGCAGAAAAATAATGATGCGGTACAAATTATGACAATTCACTCGGCTAAAGGCCTTGAGGCCCCCGTAGTTTTCCTTGTCGACACTGGGCCAAAAAAACCACAAATACATACTTATAAATCTATAATTAATTGGCCTCCAAACGTACACCGACCCAAACAATTTTTCCTAGTGGGACGAAAAAATAGCGTAGATAAAGTTACACAATCTATTATTAATCAACAAGTCAACACTCATCAGAAAGAAGAACTTAATTTATTATATGTTGCGCTCACACGAGCAAAGCAATATTTATTTATCAGCGGTACTGCTTCAAAACAAAAATCAGAAAATTCCTGGCACTCCATTATTAGTAATGCGTTAGACGATGCATTTAATATTGAAGAAGAGTCAGTATGGAACTCTGAGTTTGGCATACCACCATCAATTAAAACCCAAGAATTGAATGAAGCCCCTAATCAGCCATTTATTAACTATGACCTAAGCAAGCCGTTTCCAATGCAGGAGGTTATTGACACCGAAGAACCGCTCGCAGACTCAATACATGCTGATTATGGAACGCTAGTCCATAAAGTGTTTGAATTATTCGGACAAAAGAACTCACAAGATTATGCAGCGTTGAAGCTGGCAGTAGAGTCTTCTCTGAGTGTTAAAATTAAAAAACAGGAATTTGAAAATGCGATTCTGGAAGTAAGCAATTGCTTGAAATCTACCGAACTAAGTCAGATTTTCAATACAGAAGACAATCAAGAAGTTTTAAAAGAAGTACCCATCAGCTTCATCAAAAATGGAAAAGCCTTATATCGAGTCATTGACCATCTAGTCATCGATAAAAACCAAGCATGGATTATTGATTACAAAACCACGCGTGATGTTAATGCTGATTCTATGCATGACACTGCAAAACAGTACCAACATCAAATCAGCACATACATCTATGCGGTAAAAAAACTTTATCCAGAAAAATCTATTCGAGCATCTATCTTATTTACTGCTATCCCAGCGCTATATGACTTTGAACCTGAAATAATAGTCTAGAAGCACTGCGATAGAAGAATCAGCATAAATTAATTAGCTTTCTTCGCTTCCTCATCTAGCATAGCAGCCAAATCTTTCGCAGGGCGATATCCAGGTATTAACGTGCCATCACCTAAAAGCAATGCCGGCGTGCCAGTAACACCTAGCTGCTGACCAAGATTAAATTGCGCAGCAATTGGGTTATCACAATTTGCTTGTGGAAGACTTTCGCCTGCCTTTGCTTTAGTCATCGATACTTGTTGATCTTTAGCA
>CAXMUG010000032.1:0-11493 GCA_964196535.1 uncultured Mycobacterium sp.
GGTGATGCCGGGTGATAACGTACAGATGACCGTTACCATGATCGATCCGATCGCGATGGACGAAGGTTTACGCTTTGCGATACGAGAAGGTGGGCGTACCGTAGGTGCAGGTGTGGTCGCGAAAATCATCGAATAGAGATATTTGAGTCGAATAGGCTTGTATGTGTAGGTGAATTGGTTAAAAAGCATACTGCCTATCTCTTCTGATAGCGTAAAAATAGATTTAATCTAAGTCAATAAACAAGCTATAATTTCTTGTTTGGCGATTGCTAGGCATTATCGTTTAAAGGCCAGTAGCTCAATTGGCAGAGCGACGGTCTCCAAAACCGTAGGTTGGGGGTTCGATTCCCTCCTGGCCTGCCATGATGTGAGAAATCTGAGCAAAATCACGAGTAACCTCTACACGTAAATTATTTTGATATGACTGGAAAAGCTGAAGCAACAACTGCGAGCGGCATGGATGTCTTTAAGCTAGCAATTGCTGCTGCAATAGTAGTGGCGGGTCTAGCGGCATTTTATGTATATGCAGGATATCCACTGTTATACCGCGTGTTAGGAATTGTGGGTGCAGTGATTGTTGCTGCGATTATTGCCTTTGCAACCGAGCGTGGCCGAACACTAGCAAGTTTTATGAGAGATGCGCGTACCGAAGTACGCAAAATGGTTTGGCCAACAAGAGGCGAGACTTTGCAAACTACTCTCGTGGTCTTTGTAGTGGTCATTATTTTGGCGCTATTTTTATGGGTCATAGATCGCATATTAACGGCCTTAATACAGTACGTAATCTGAGTAAGAGTTTATTGATGTCTATGCAATGGTATGTAGTGCATGCGTATTCTGGTTTTGAAAACCAGGTGCAACGAGCGTTGAGCGAAAGAATTGAACGCTTAGGCATGCAAGAAAAGTTTGGCGAAATCCTGGTGCCAGTCGAAGAAGTTGTAGAGATGCGAGAAGGGCAGAAGCGTCGCAGTGAGCGAAAGTTTTTCCCCGGTTATGTTTTAGTAAAAATGGAAATGGATGATGACAGTTGGCACCTAGTTAAAGACTGTCCAAAAGTGCTTGGTTTTATTGGTGGTTCGTCGGATAAGCCTGCGCCAATTAGTGAGGCAGAAGCACAAAATATTTTGCAACGCATGCAAGAGGGTGTGGATGCGCCGAAACCAAAGGTTCTATTCGAGCCTGGAGAGGTTGTGCGTGTTACGGATGGTCCGTTCAACGACTTCAATGGCGTAGTTGAAGAAGTGAATTATGAAAAGAGTCGTATGTTAGTTGCAGTACAGATATTTGGTCGCTCGACACCTGTAGAACTTGGGTTTGGTCAAGTTGAGAAAGGTTAAAAGAAGCATTAAAGAAATACCCTGGCAAACAAATCCAGTAAATGAACGAGAATAAACAAGCGAAATAAAAAGATAATGGCTAAGAAAGTAGACGCATACATAAAATTGCAGGTTCCTGCGAACGAAGCGAACCCAAGTCCGCCGGTGGGCCCAGCGCTAGGCCAGCATGGCGTGAATATTATGGAGTTTTGCAAAACATTTAATGCGCAAACTCAAAATATGGAAAAAGGCATACCAGTGCCTGTTGTAATCACTGTTTATGCCGATAAGAGTTTTACTTTTATAACTAAAACTCCTCCTGCAGCCGTCTTGCTTAAGAAAGCGGCCGGTTTAACTAAAGGCAGTGGCCGTCCGAACACTGAAAAAGTTGGCAAAGTAAATCGTGCGCAACTAGAAGAAATTGCGAAGATAAAAATGCCTGACATCACAGCAGCCGATATGGATGCCGCCGTTCGCACCATTGCTGGTAGTGCTAGAAGCATGGGCTTAGACGTTGAGGGGGTGTCGTAATGGCAAAAGAAGGAAAAAATTTACGCGCTGCGCGCGAAAAGGTTGAGCAAGATAAATCTTATGCTCCAGTTGATGGAATCAGCTTAGTTAAAGAATGTGCAACTGCAAAATTTAATGAGTCTATTGATGTCAGTATAAACCTTGGTGTTGACCCCAGAAAATCTGAGCAAAACGTTAGAGGTTCAACAGTATTGCCGAATGGCACAGGTAAAACCGTACGTGTTGCAGTATTTGCTGAAGGTGAGCAAGCGGATGCAGCTAAAGCTGCTGGTGCAGATTTGGTTGGTTTGGAAGATTTGGCGGAACAAGTTAAAAAAGGCGAGATGGATTTTGATATTGCCATTGCTGCACCGGATGCGATGCGCGTTGTAGGCCAGCTAGGGCAAATTCTTGGGCCGCGTGGCTTAATGCCTAACCCTAAAGTAGGCACTGTATCTGCGGATGTTGCCACGGCAGTAAAGAACGCTAAAGCGGGTCAAGTTCAGTATAAAACTGAGAAGGGTGGAGTTGTGCATTGCTCTATTGGTAGTGTGCAATTTGAAGCGCAGAAACTTGAAGAGAATCTAAATGCCTTAATTGCAGATTTAGTAAAAGCCAAACCATCTTCTGCTAAAGGCGTATACATTAAGAAAGTTGTGGTCTCGTCTACCATGGGTGTAGGTGTGACTTTAGATCAAACAGCTTTGGCATAGATAGAAATTGAAATATACAAAAGTAACCGTAGTTACTTTTGTATATAAATGATTGGGTGTTGTTTCTAGATTATTGAATTAAGAAACAACCGTCCAAGACCGTAGGTGCGGCATCATAAGGGTGTTGCTTAATGAGGAAGCTCGGCCTGCGTAGACTGTGTACCCCAAATCAGGAACATAAATTTCCTGAGTTGGTTGCACTGTAAGGGGAATGCTTTTATTGGTCTTTTGAAAAGGCCAAATCGCATTCATGTTTTTATAAACACCTTGTGTGTATTGTTAACTCAGAGGACCCCATTGTGGCCTTACAACTTGAACAAAAGCAGGCGATCGTATCCGAAGTCTCGCAAGTTGCAGCTGATGCGCATTCTGCTATCGCAGCAGAATATCGTGGACTAACCGTTGGTGAATTAACTGAATTACGTGCTAAGGCGCGTGAAACGGGCGTTTACCTAAAAGTCGTAAAAAACACTCTAGCCAAACGTGCATTAGAAGGTACGCCATATGAGTGCATGCGCGATGGTTTAGTTGGCCCGCTAATGTTGGTGTTTTCGCAAGAAGACCCCGGTTCAGCGGCAAGACTTGTTGAAGACTTTGCGAAACAAAATAATTTGCTTGCGGTAAAGATGATCTCCATTGGCGGAGAATTATTAGATGTTTCTGAACTAACGAAACTATCTAGCTTACCAACTAAAAATCAGGCAATTAGTTTGCTTATGGCTGTTATGAAAGCACCAATTGAGAAATTTGTGCGTACTCTTAATGAGCCGCATGGAAAACTGGTTCGCACTATTGCTGCAGTGAGCGATCAAAAGCAAGCTGCTGGTTAATAGTTAAAGTTAAGTTTTAAGCGTTATTGATTTGGGTAATTATTTTTAATTTAGGAGTAGAAAATGGCTGTTTCAAAAGAAGACATACTTGAGACGATTTCAGAAATGAGCGTAATGGAAGTAGTGGATCTAATCTCTGCTATGGAAGAAAAATTTGGTGTATCTGCAGCAGCAGCTGTAGCAGCAGCACCAGCTGCCGGTGGTGATGCTGGTGGTGCAGCAGCAGAAGAACAGACTGAGTTTGATGTTGTGATGAGTAGTTTTGGTGGCAACAAAGTTCCTGTTATTAAAGTTGTTCGTGCGGTTACTGGTCTTGGCTTAAAAGAAGCTAAGGATATGGTAGAAGGTGCTCCTTCAACTGTTAAGGAAGCGGCAACGAAAGATGAAGCTGAAGATATCAAAAAGCAATTGGAAGAAGCAGGCGCTACAGCAGAGATCAAGTAATTGCTACTAGCGTTAGTATTTAATTTTGCCAAACAGCGCATGGCTGCGTTGCTTGGCTACTTTTGTGTCTGCATTTTGACCGCGGGGTAATTTCATGGCGTATAGCTATACCGAGAAGAAAAGAATTCGCAAAGATTTTGGTAAACGTCCAGAAATCTTGGCTGTACCATATATGTTGCAAATACAACTGGCTTCCTATCGCCGGTTTTTGCAAGAAGATGCTACGAAAGAAGATCGTCAGACATCTGGATTGAATGGTGCATTCGGTTCCATTTTTCCAATTATAAGTTATTCCGGTAATGTTGAGCTGCAATATGTAAGTTATCGCTTAGAAGAGCCCGCATTTGAAGTAAAAGAATGTCAGTTGCGTGGTTTGACTTATAGTGCTCCTTTAAAGGTGCTATTGCGTCTTGTCATTTATGATAAAGATGCTCCTGCTAGTGCTAAGAAAGTTAAAGATGTAAAAGAGCAGGAAGTATACATGGGTGAATTACCGCTCATGACGGACACTGGTGCGTTTGTTATTAATGGCACCGAGCGGGTGATTGTTTCTCAGTTACATCGCTCACCAGGTGTGTTCTTTGATCACGACAAAGGTAAGACACACTCTTCAGGTAAGCTTTTATACTCTGCTCGAGTGATCCCTTACCGTGGTTCATGGTTAGATTTTGAATTTGATCATAAAGATTGTTTGTTTGTGCGTATCGACCGACGTCGAAAACTACCTGCATCCATCTTGTTGCGTGCGATTGGTTACAGTAGCGAAGAAATTCTATCGATGTTCTTTGAGACTAATACCGTAAATATTACGGATAAAGGTTTCATTCTTGATTTAATTCCAGAGCGTCTACGTGGTGAAATTGCGCCGCTTGATATTAAAGCGGGCGGGAAAGTAATTGTTGAAGCAGGCCGTCGCATTACTGTGCGTCATGTGCGTCAGATTGAAAAAGCAAAAGTCAAAACATTGGAAGTGCCTGTTGAGTATTTGTTAAATAAGTTTTTAGCGAAAGATTTAATTGATACCGATACTGGCGAGTTAGTTTGTAAAGCAAATGATGAATTAACTGAAGAAAATATTGAAAAAATTCTAGAGTCAGCTGTTGATGTATTGGAATTGTTGTATACCAATGACATTGATAGAGGCCCATATATTTCATCAACCATAGGTATAGATCCTTCTAGTAATGAGTTAGAAGCAATGGTGGAAATCTATCGCATGATGCGTCCTGGTGAGCCGCCGACTAAAGAGGCAGCGCAAAACTTATTCCAGAATTTATTCTTTGCGCCAGAACGTTATGATTTATCACCTGTAGGTCGAATGAAGTTCAACCGTCGTGTAGGGCGAGAAGAGCAAACGGGTTCAGGTATTTTGAGCAATGACGACATCTTAGATGTTATGAAAGTGCTGATTGATATCCGCAATGGTAATGGCATTGTTGATGATATCGATCACCTTGGTAACCGACGTGTACGTTGTGTTGGTGAGATGGCAGAAAATGCTTTCCGTGTTGGTTTGGTGCGAGTTGAGCGTGCGGTTAAAGAGCGTTTAACCTTGGCAGAGTCTGAGGGCTTAATGCCTCAAGAAATGATTAATGCCAAGCCTGTTGCAGCAGCGATTAAAGAATTTTTCGGTTCTAGTCAGTTGTCGCAATTTATGGATCAAAATAATCCATTATCGGAAATCACACACAAGCGTCGTATTTCGGCATTAGGCCCAGGTGGCTTAACGCGTGAGCGAGCAGGTTTTGAGGTACGTGACGTGCATCCTACTCATTATGGTCGTGTATGTCCGATTGAAACGCCAGAAGGCCCAAATATTGGACTCATTAACTCGCTAGCTATTTTTGCGCGTACTCATGACTATGGATTTTTGCAACCACCTTATCGCAAAGTAATTACCGGCAAGGTTACTGATAAAATTGAATACCTTTCCGCGATTGAAGAAAGTCAGTTCACTATTGCGCAAGCAAATGCACCGTTAGACGAAAAAGGTAAATTTGTAAATGAATTGGCATCGGTAAGACATCTAAATGAGTTTTCATTAGCAGCCACTGAAAAAGTGGAATACATGGATGTGTCACCGAAACAGATAGTTTCGGTAGCGGCGGCATTGATTCCATTCTTGGAGCACGATGATGCAAACCGTGCATTGATGGGTTCAAACATGCAGCGCCAAGCAGTGCCGACTTTGCGTGCAGAAAAACCTCTTGTTGGAACCGGTATTGAGCGTGCAGTTGCGATCGACTCGGGTGCAGCTTTATCTTCACGGCGTGGCGGTGTTGTAGACACTGTAGACGCAGGTCGTATTGTGGTTCGCGTCAATGATAAAGAAACTGAAGCAGGTGAACCTGGTGTTGATATTTATAATCTCACTAAATATATTCGTTCAAACCAAAATACATGTATTAACCAAAAACCATTGGTACGTCCGGGTGATGTAATTGCACGTGGTGATGTATTAGCGGATGGACCTTCAACGGATTTAGGTGAGTTGGCTTTAGGTCAAAATGCGTTGGTTGCATTCATGCCATGGAATGGATATAACTTCGAAGATTCGATTCTTATTTCAGAGCGTGTAGTTGAAGAAGACCGCTTTACAACAATTCATATTGAAGAGATGACTTGTGTGGCTCGTGATACCAAGTTGGGCTCTGAAGAAGTTACTGCAGATATTCCAAACGTGAGTGAAAGCTTGTTAGCCAAGTTGGATGATTCGGGAATTGTTTATGTAGGTGCTGAAGTTAAGCCAAGTGATATTTTGGTAGGCAAGGTTACGCCGAAGGGTGAACCGCAACTGACTCCTGAAGAAAAGCTTCTAAGAGCTATCTTTGGTGAGAAAGCTTCTGATGTAAAAGATACTTCTTTGCGTGCGAAGTCTGGAATGGAAGGTACAGTGATCGACGTCCGTGTATTTACGCGTGACGGTGTAGAAAAAGATAAGCGTGCGTTGCAAATTGAAGAAGCAGAGATTGAACAAGTACGTAAAGATCTTAATGACCAATTGCGTATTTATGAAGGTGACATCTATTCACGTATTGAGCGTTTAATAACTAATAAAGTAACCGATGGTGGGCCAGATGGATTGGCAGCAGGTTCTAAAGTAACTAAGGCATATCTAGATGGTCTAGAGCGTGAGCGATGGTTTGAAATTCGCATGCAAAATGAAGATGTGAATGCTCAATTAGAAAAGCTTTCTACGCAGTTAAAAGAACAGCGCGAATCATTTGACCAACGTTTATTAGCAAAGAAAGAGAAAATCACTCAAGGTGATGATTTAGCTCCAGGCGTGTTAAAGATGGTTAAGGTTTATATTGCGGTTAAACGCCGCATGCAACCAGGCGACAAGATGGCAGGTCGCCATGGAAACAAAGGTGTCGTATCCATGATTGTGCCGGTTGAAGATATGCCACATATGGAAGACGGTACTCCGGTTGATATCGTGTTGAATCCATTGGGCGTACCTTCGCGAATGAATGTTGGCCAGGTGCTAGAGATACATTTGGGCTGGGCCGCAAAAGGTTTGGGCTTGAAGATTGATGGCATGCTGAAAAAGAATGGCGATGTACAGCAGCTACGCTCGTTCTTGGATGAGATCTACAATAAAGATGAAGGCATATCTGTCGATCTCGATGAGTTTAGTGACGATGAAATCATGAATATGTCGAATAACTTGCGTGCTGGTGTGCCAATGGCTACTCCAGTGTTTGATGGTGCGCAAGAATCAGAAATTAAGCGCATGTTGAAACTTGCAGATCTACCTGAAGATGGTCAAACCCTTTTGTGGGATGGACGTACAGGTGAATCATTTGAGCGCAAAGTAACAGTTGGTTACATGCATATGTTGAAATTGAATCACTTGGTTGATGACAAGATGCATGCACGTTCAACCGGTCCTTATAGCTTGGTTACTCAGCAACCATTAGGTGGTAAGGCGCAATTTGGTGGTCAAAGATTCGGTGAAATGGAAGTCTGGGCACTTGAGGCCTATGGAGCATCGTATACCTTGCAAGAAATGCTCACTGTGAAGTCGGATGACGTAACAGGCCGAAACAAGATGTATAAGAATATTGTTGACGGTAATCACAGCATGGATGCGGGCATGCCGGAGTCGTTCAATGTATTGATGAAGGAAATTCGATCACTTGGTTTGAACATTGATTTCGAACAAGAAGCTTAATTGGCCTAAAAAATTTCAAGGCCAATAAAAGTTTTCACGAAAAATGATTTTAAAAGTATTAGTTATTTAAGTTGCAACTAAGATTGCATTAAAGACGTAGTTACTGGAGATGTAATGAAAGACTTACTTAGTTTATTAAAGAATCAAGGTCAGGTAGAAGATTTTGATTCAATACGTATTGGCTTAGCTTCGCCAGACATGATTCGTTCATGGTCATATGGAGAAGTTAAAAAGCCTGAGACGATAAACTACCGAACTTTCAAACCTGAACGTGATGGTTTGTTCTGCGCAAAAATATTTGGTCCTAATAAGGACTATGAGTGTTTGTGTGGAAAGTATAAGCGTCTTAAGCATCGTGGTGTGGTGTGTGAAAAATGTGGTGTTGAAGTAACGCTTACTAAAGTGCGTCGTGAGCGCATGGGCCACATTGAATTAGCAAGCCCGGTTGCGCATATTTGGTTTTTGAAATCCCTGCCTTCGCGAATTGGTCTTTTATTAGATATGACCTTGCGTGATGTAGAGCGTATTCTTTATTTTGAAGCGTTTGTGGTGGTTGATCCTGGGATGACAGGGCTTGAGCACAAGCAACTTCTTTCCGATGACACATTTCTAGAAGCAATAGAAGAATATGGCGATGAGTTTGACGCGCGTATGGGCGCGGAAGCGATTCTTGACATGCTTAAGCAAGTTAATTTGGAAGAGCAGGTTGTTGAGCTACGTGATGAAATAAAAGAAACCCGTTCCGAAGCGAAACTTAAGCGTTTGTCAAAGCGTATTAAGTTAGTTGAATCGCTACTAGAATCAGGCAACAAGCCTGAGTGGATGGTATTAACCGTATTGCCAGTATTGCCACCAGATTTACGACCATTAGTGCCTTTGGATGGTGGCCGCTTTGCGACTTCTGATTTGAATGACTTATATCGTCGCGCAATTAACCGTAATAATCGTTTAAAAAGGTTATTGGAGCTAAATGCTCCTGACATAATCGTACGAAATGAAAAACGTATGTTGCAAGAAGCGGTAGATGCCTTGTTAGATAATGGGCGTCGTGGACGCGCCATTACCGGTACCAACAAGCGTGCGCTGAAATCTCTTGCCGATATGATTAAAGGTAAGCAAGGTCGTTTCCGTCAAAACTTATTAGGTAAACGTGTTGACTATTCTGGTCGTTCAGTAATTGTTGTAGGACCAACCTTGCGCTTGCATCAGTGTGGACTACCGAAAAAAATGGCGTTGGAATTATTTAAGCCATTTATTTTTAGTAAATTACACTTGCGTGGCATTTCGCCAACCATTAAGGCATGTAAAAAAGTTGTAGAAAAAGAAGGTCCTGAAGTTTGGGATATTCTTGAAGAAGTGATTCGCGAACATCCGGTAATGCTTAATCGCGCACCTACGCTACATAGATTAGGTATTCAAGCTTTTGAGCCGACCTTAATTGAAGGTAAAGCGATTCAATTACATCCTCTAGTGTGTGCGGCATTTAATGCTGACTTTGATGGCGACCAAATGGCTGTGCATGTGCCATTATCTATTGAAGCTCAACTTGAAGCGCGTGCTTTAATGATGTCTACCAATAATATACTTTCACCTGCAAATGGTGAGCCTATTATTGTTCCCTCGCAAGATATTGTATTGGGTCTTTATTACTTAACTCGCGAAAAAGTAAATGTTCCGGGTGAAGGGATGATTTTTGCGGATGTTGGAGAAGCGGAACGTGCATATGAAAACCGTATGGTCCAGTTGCATGCAAAAGTGAAGATTCGTATTGATGATTATGATATTGATGAGAAAGGCAAAGCCACACCAGTTCGTAGAATTATAGAAACTACAGTTGGCCGCGGCATTCTGTCGCAAGTATTGCCAAAAGGTTTGGAATACGAATTAGTTAATCGTGATATGAATAAGCGCGCAATTTCAAGTTTGTTAAATGCTTGTTATCGACGTGTAGGTTTAAAAGACACCGTTATATTCGCAGATAAACTCATGTATACCGGGTTTAAATTTGCAACACGTTCAGGCGTGTCGTTCTGTGCAGATGACATGGTCATACCTGTTGAAAAACAAACTATTTTGGCTGAAGCAGAAAATGAAGTGAAAGAAATTGCTTCTCAATATTCTTCCGGCCTGGTCACCAAAGGTGAGCGCTATAACAAAGTTATTGATATTTGGTCACGTACTAATGATCAAGTTGCTAAAGCGATGATGGATAGCCTAGGACACGAAGAAGTTGAAGATGCAGAGGGTAAAATCGTTAAGCAAGATTCCTTCAACTCTATCTATATGATGGCTGATTCTGGTGCGCGGGGTTCCCCAGCGCAAATTCGGCAACTCGCAGGTATGCGCGGATTGATGGCAAAACCAGATGGCTCAATTATTGAAACACCTATTACAGCTAACTTTCGTGAAGGTTTGAATGTATTGCAATACTTCATCTCAACGCATGGTGCACGTAAAGGCTTAGCCGATACTGCGCTTAAAACGGCTAACTCCGGATACCTTACGCGTCGTTTAGTCGATGTTTCGCAAGATTTAGTGGTTACCGCAGAAGATTGCGGCACTACAAATGGCTTATTGCTAACCCCAATTATCGAGGGTGGTGATGTGGTGCAAACCTTGCCTAGTCGTGTGCTTGGTAGGGTAACCGCAGAAGATGTAATGGATGTTAAAGGCAATGTAGCGGTTCCGGCCGGAACATTCTTGGATGAAGCCTGGGTAGATAAATTTGAAGATATTGGTATTGACGAAGTTAAGGTGCGCACCCCTATAACTTGTGACACACGTTATGGTGTATGTGCAAGTTGTTATGGCCGTGACCTTGCTCGTGGGCACTTAATTAACATGGGTGAATCGGTGGGTGTTATTGCAGCGCAATCGATTGGTGAGCCAGGCACACAGTTAACTATGCGTACTTTTCATATTGGTGGTGCGGCAAGTCGTGCAGCATCTGCGAGTGATATCACGATTAAATCTACCGGTACGATACGCATGCACAATATTAAACTTGTGCAACATAAAAATGGGCACAACGTTGCAGTATCTCGTTCCGGTGAAATAGGTATCATCGATGATCAAGGACGTGAAAGAGAGCGTTATAAAATTTCCTATGGCGCAACCATATCCGTTAATGATGGGGATAGTGTTCATTCAGGGCAAGTTGTTGCAACATGGGATCCACATACGCATCCAATTATTACCGAGGTTGCAGGCCAAGTTCATTTAACGGACTTTGCTGAAGGTGTGACGGTTGAGTCATTTACAGATGAAGTAACGGGCTTAAGTTCCACAGTAATTTCGGATCCTAAGAGTCGTCCAGCTGCAGGTAAAGACTTGCGACCTTCGCTTAACTTGTTAGACGATAAAGGTGAGCCATTAACGTTTACCGGCACTGAAATTCCAGCAACTTATATTTTACCGCCAGGCGCATTGGTTAATTTGCAAGATGGTAATTCAGTGGATGTGGGCGACGTAATTGCTCGTATCCCGCAAGAATCTTCTAAGAC
>CAXMUG010000033.1:0-13542 GCA_964196535.1 uncultured Mycobacterium sp.
GTAAGTTTCAGCAACTGCTAGTTTAGCAGCACCTGCTAGATTCAAACCTTCAGTTACTTTAGCGCGAATGGTGTAGTCCTGATACGCAGGAATAGCAATCGCTGCAAGAATACCGATGATCGCAACTACGATCATAAGTTCGATTAAGGTAAAACCTTGTTGTGTTTTTTTCATGGGAATCTCCTGTCCTCATTAAAAATTAAAAATATTAAGCTGTACATTAAAGTTCCAGCTGTCCTTGCTAGAAGTTTTTAACGACTCCAACTCCGGAAATACTGGTGATTGCCTAAGCAACCCTTGTTAAAACATATACAGATATCATGCCAATAAGGTCTTGGCTGAATAACTCTAATAAAAACAGTATGTTCGAATTACGCCTAATTTGAAGCTCTTAAGAGATAAGCGGCATTTTATGACGTTTAACCGGAGTTCAGTGTCCAAGAGTGACAAAATTTGTCAGATTGGATCCAATATTTATTCTAGCTCAAGTTTTTGTAAGCGATAGCGTAATTGTCTGAAGGTAATGCCAAGTAGTTTAGCTGCAGCAGTCTTGTTCCAGCGAGTCTGTTCTAGAGCGGCAACGATTGCCTTACGTTCTTTTTGAATTAAATAGTCTTCTAGTTGGTCTACTGAAAGTGAAATTGAAGATTCATCCGGGTCTTGTTGATCTGCAGATGGCATTATTTTGGCATCAGGCAGGTCCAGGTCGTTTGCGGTTATCTGGTTATCGTCGCATAGTGTTGCAGCGCGTTCTAAAATATTCTCAAGTTCACGTACATTGCCGGGGAAAGGATAGGTTTTAAGTTTTTCTATTGCGTCGTCGGAGAGGCTATATACACCATCATTACTTCCAGAGATTCTACCCAACATAAAATTAGCCAGGATAGGTAAATCAGTTATACGTTCTCGCAATGGTGGAACATTTAATTCGATCACATTGATACGGTAATATAAATCCTGTCGAAAGTTACCTGCCTCAACTTCTGCAGCTAAACCTTTATGGGTTGCGCTTAGTAGGCGAATATCTACAGGTATTTCTTTTTGTCCGCCAATCGGTTTGATGGCTTTTTCCTGAATGGCACGCAGCAGCTTAACTTGCATATGAATAGGTAATTCAGCAATCTCATCTAAAAACAATGTCCCGCCATTAGCGGCTTGAAACAAACCTTCTTTGTCACTAACAGCGCCGGTGAAACTTCCTTTAAGATGCCCAAAAAATTCACTTTCCATGAGCTCGGTGGGGATAGCGCCACAGTTTACCGGCACAAAGCTCGCATTTGCGCGTGGACCTTGTTGGTGTATTTGAGTTGCAACCAGTTCTTTACCGACACCTGATTCTCCGCGTAAATATACAGGTGCTTGGCTACGGGCTAATTTTTCGATTTTTTGGCGCAAGACCAGCATCGCTTCAGATTCACCAAGTAGTTTTTGCGATGGCTTGGTTCCGCTATCAATAGTCTTATCAATAGGGGTGCTAGCAACTTTTAATGCGCTATCGACAAGGCCGCGAAGCATGTTTAAGTCAATGGGTTTTGAGACAAAATCAAATGCGCCGGCTTTTAAAGCTTTGATGGCAGCTTCCATACTGCCAAAGGCGGTGATTACCGCAACAGGAATATGAGGAAATTGTTCTTGTATATGTTCGACTAATTCAATGCCGGTGCCATCAGGCAATTTCATGTCGGTAAGGCATAAATCAAACTGCTCGCTTTCTAATAAGGATTTTGCTTCGCGCACATTCGCAGCTGCGTGTGAATCTAAATTCATGCGGCTGAGAGTAATTTCTAACAGTTCTCGAATATCAGGTTCGTCGTCAACGACTAATACGTTTTTCAAGACTAGGCTCTCCAAAATTAATGGGTGATGAAAACTCAATTCTAAAACAGCTGCCACCCTCTGGGAGGTGAATATAACGTAAATTTCCTCCATTGTTTTTACATAATTCGCGTGAAAGGTACAAACCAAGGCCTGTACCTGTATCACTGGTAGTGAAGAATGGTTCAAATAACTGGCTTTGATGATTCACGCTGATTCCCGGCCCACTGTCGATGATATCTAGGTAAGGCGGCGACTCAGGATGATTGCTGTTTGCTAATAGTTGGATGCGAACATCGTTATCCTGTTCTACACCATATTTTTTTGCATTTTTACATAAATTCCATAATACCTGGTGCAGGTTATTTGGATCCATCATAACGGTTCCATCTGCAGGAGTAATTTTTAATGATACCCAGTCATTATTTATGTCGTTAGTACGAATGAACTCTTCAATAAATTTTCGCAACCAAGTGCCCAGTTCTATTTTTTCAGGTCTTGATTTTTCTCGTCTTGATAAGCGTAGAACATTATTGATAATGTTGTTTAATCGTATTGATTGATCTTGAATAATAGTAGCGAGACGTTTATCAGCCATATGTAATTCAGATGATTCATCTAATAGTTGCGCTGCGTGACTTATCGCGCCCAAAGGATTTCTGATCTCATGTGCAATGCTGGCGGTTAGTCTTCCTAATGAAGCTAGTTTGGTTTCCTGAACCTGTTTGTCTAATTCAGTATTGTCATTTAGATATATTACAGACCCTCGATCGTGCTTTCTTAAGCCCACCGGTGCAATTCGCACTTGTAAATCTGCTTGATTTGCACGTTTCAGTTTCCCTAAGTGATTTCTAAAGGCAGGGTTTTCAGCTGCCTTATTCCAGGATTTATATAGATCAAACAAAGGTGCAGAAACGTCTATTAGTTTAGTCTGTTCGCTAATTTCAGGCTGGTCTAATAATTTCCAAGCAGCATGGTTATGCATTCGTATAGTGTTGTCATCATCTAGCACCATAATTCCAGCTTCCATCCTATTTATTAAGTGTTCATTGAGTTTTGCCAAGTTAGCTAAATCAACACCGCGTTGCGCTGCAAGTTTTGCGCTTTCCGATGCGCGATGTGCAAGAGTGATCGCCAACAATGCAGTTGCGAATAATGCTGCTCCTAGTAATCCGGCTTGTGTGTATGCTGTTTTTTCAAAATCTCCATACAGGTTTGCATAAATCTCCTGACTTAGTATCGCTAATGTTGCTAGTGCTGCAAAAAGTAGTGCGGTTCTGCCGGGTAATAACAGACTGCCACCGGCAACTACAGCAATCATAAGTGTGCCAAAGCCACTGGTAACGCCTCCATATAGATGCATTAACGTAACAGTGGCTGCGATATCAATAATGATAGGAAAATATACTTGAGGCTTATACGGCAGCCACCTGAAATACGTACATATGAGTGCGATTATTGCGAATAATACATAGCATACGCTCACCCACTTAAGTAAGTTAGGGTCTAGTGATGCAAGGAATCTGTTTTTATCTGCAAATAGGCTGAGACCAAAAAAAATGACGGATATCGTGAGACGGTAAAGTGAAAATAGCCTTAGAGCTGACCACTGTTGAATGGTTTTTTCTTCAAAATAATTGCTCATAATTGAATTAAGTAAAATTAACCTAAATGAATAAATTTACTTTATTTGGAGGTTGAGCATAACTCAGTTTAACTTGTATATGGGGTTGAGTTCATCAGTATAATGCGGCAACTCAACGGCAAAGACTTATTAGCACAGATTAATTATGAATATACATGAGTACCAAGCCAAAGCGCTATTTGGAGAAAATGGAATTCCTATCTTATCCTCGCGAGTAATTACGCAGGATGATGATGTCCAGTCCATTTGTGAAAATATTAAAGATCAAGCCTGGATCGTGAAAGCACAAGTGCATGCTGGGGGGCGAGGTAAGGCGGGTGGGGTTATTATTGTGAGGGATGGAGATATATTAGAATCTACAGTTACAAGCATGTTAGAGAAGGTCTTAGTCACAAAGCAAACCGGTGAGCAAGGGCTGCCTGTAAACACCGTGCTTCTGGAGGAGCTTACGAGTATTGCGCGAGAAATTTACCTAGCAATGTTGGTTGATAGTGGTTCTAAGCAGGTTGCAATTATCACATCAGCAGAAGGCGGTATGGATATTGAGCACGTTGCTGAGCATACACCTGAGAAAATATTTACACATTTCATTCACCCCGCTGCTGGTCTGCAGCCAAATCAAATACGGGGTATTGGGTATGCATTACAGCTTGAGAAGAACCAAATAAAACAGTTAGCAACAATTCTACAAAGTTTGTATCAGATGTTTGTAGATTATGATTGCAGTCTTGTTGAGATTAATCCTCTAATTGTTAATGAGGAAGGTGATCTAATTGCATTGGATGCAAAAATTAACCTTGATGATAATGCGCTTTATCGCCAGCAAAAGTTACAGGAATTTTATGATGCTTCACAACAAAACCATGCAGAGGCTATTGCAAAAAAACTCGGCTTAAATTACATAAAGCTTGATGGAAATATAGGTTGTATAGTTAATGGCGCTGGGTTGGCAATGGCGACTATGGATTTGGTAAAACATCACGGTGGTGAGCCAGCGAATTTTCTGGATGTGGGTGGCGGTACAACGCAAGGGAAAGTTGCTGAAGCATTTAAACTTGTTTCCAGCGATAAGTCGGTCCAATCAATCTTTGTAAATATTTTTGGTGGAATTGTGCGTTGCGATTTAATTGCGCAAGGAATATTGGATGCCCAGAAAGAAATGAGTGAGAATGAATTTACATTAAGCACTCCAGTAGTTGTTTTGTTACAGGGGACCAATGCAGAGCAGGGTAAAAAGTTACTCGAAAATAAATCACCTAATATAATTCCCGTTGATAATCTTACCGATGGCGCTAAGCAGGCCATTGCGCTTGCAGCCAGTGCATAGGAAGCTTGAATACAAAAGAATATGAGTATACTTGTAAATAAACATACCAAGGTGTTATGCCAAGGGCTTACTGGCGCGCAAGGCAGCTTTCATACCAAGCAAGCTATCAACTATGGCACTCAGGTTGTAGCGGGAGTTACGCCAGGCAAAGGTGGTGCAACAGAATTAAATATACCTGTATATGACACTATCCGTTCAGCTCTATCGGAACATGAAATTGATGCAAGTGTTATTTATGTGCCTGCAGTTTTTGCGGCCGACGCAATACTTGAAGCTATATTCGCTGATATTAAATTGATTGTTTGTATTACCGAAGGTATAGCGGTGCTAGATATGGTGAAAGTTAATGCCGTGCTACAGGATAGTGATTCAATTTTAATTGGACCAAACTGTCCAGGAATAATAACTCCTGGTGAGTGCAAGATAGGCATTATGCCTGGAGAAATACACAGGCCAGGTAAAGTTGGTATTGTCTCTCGTTCAGGCACGCTTACCTATGTTGCGGTTAATCAAACAACTCAATATGGACTAGGCCAATCAACATGTGTAGGTATTGGCGGTGATCCAATCCATGGATTAGATTTTATCGATTGCTTAAATATGTTTGAAGAAGATGGAGATACCGATGGAATTATTATGGTGGGCGAGATTGGTGGAACAGCAGAAGAGCAAGCGGCCGAATATATTCAGCAAAAAGTTTCAAAACCGGTTGTGGCCTATATTGCAGGAGTTACCGCACCACCTGGCAAGCGTATGGGGCATGCAGGTGCAATAATTAGCGGCGGCAAAGGCACTGCGGAGCAGAAATATCAGGCCTTAGATAGTGCTGGTGTGGCTACGGTTAGAACACCTGCTGAGATTGGTAAAAAAATGAGTAGTCTTCTGGGTATATAGTTTTAATAATTAATTATTATGAAAGACACTCTAAATATTGCGCTTGCGCAACTTAATTTTTTAGTTGGTGATATAGAAGGTAATGCGCAACTAATTATTGGTGCTGCATTACAAGCGCGTGATGAAATATCTGCCGATATGGTCGTCTTTACTGAGTTGTCCATAACTGGTTATCCGCTTGAAGATCTTCTTTTCCGCAGTTCCTTAATGAGGCGCGTTCAGGCCGCTGTTAATAAAATACAAAATGAAGTTAAAGATATTTATGTTGTGTTGGGTGCGCCTACCCAAGAAGGTGAGCAGCTTTTTAATTCTGCGCTGATTATTTATAACTCACAAGTCATCGCTACATACCACAAGCATCAACTACCTAATTACGAAGTGTTTGATGAAAAGCGTTATTTCAGCCAAGGTAGTGATGCATGTGTAATAAATATAGAAGGTGTGCAAATCGGCATCACAATCTGTGAAGACATCTGGTTTGCTGAGCCAATAAAAAAGAGTAAAGAGGCTGGTGCTGAACTGCTGGTAAATATTAATGCAAGCCCTTATCAGTTTCATAAGAATCGACAACGTTTAGAAGTTCTGAGGCAGCGTGTTGCTGAGCAAAAAATACCTATTGTGTATGTCAATCAAGTTGGTGGGCAAGATGAGTTAGTGTTTGATGGTGAGTCTTTATGCCTCAATAAAGAAGGTAGCCTTTGTTTGCAGGCGCCAGCATTTGAGGTTGGAATTTTTAATGTTCAGTATTCAAAAACTAAGCGTGATTTAATAGAAAGTGAATGTATATACACAGAACTATCTAAGCATGCGTCAATCTATCGAGCACTAGTATTAGGTGTAAAAGACTATGTAGAAAAAAATCAGTTCAAGAGTGTAGTTCTTGGCTTATCGGGTGGAATTGATTCTGCATTAACGCTTACTATTGCTGTAGATGCGTTAGGTGCTGAAAATGTTCATGCTGTAATGATGCCGTTTCGTTACACATCAGACATAAGTATCGAAGATGCTCGTCAATTAGAAAATTTAACAAACGTAAAGTTAGATGAGGTTCTTATTGAGCCGTCCTTTAATGCAATCAAAGGAAGCCTTGAGCCATTATTTGCAGGTATGCCTAACGATGTAACTGAAGAAAATATCCAATCACGCATTCGTGGTGTATTGCTAATGGCAATTTCGAATAAGACCGGCAGTATGTTGCTTACAACGGGTAATAAAAGCGAAATGTCTGTAGGTTATGCAACCTTGTATGGCGACATGGCGGGTGGATTTGCTCCGCTTAAAGATGTATCTAAAACACTGGTGTATGAGCTTGCTAACTATAGGAATAGCATTAAACATGTTATCCCAGAGCGTGTTATTACGCGTGAGCCATCAGCAGAACTTGCGCCAGATCAAGTTGATCAAGATAGTTTACCAGCTTATGAAATATTAGACCCAATACTGGAAAGATTTGTGGAGCAAGACTACACGTTAGAAGAAATTGTAGCGGATGGATTTAAAGAAGAGGTTGTAAGGCACGTGATACAAATGGTATTGCGTAATGAGTATAAAAGGCGACAAGCTCCGCCTGGTGTAAAGATTACTTCACGGGCCTACGGAAAAGACCGGCGCTATCCGATTACATCTGGATTTTTGAAGAACAAGTAGGCGCTAATGCTAGTTGCAATAGTACGTTCTCAAGCGTAATTTTTCTAAAGCTTTGCCCCATAAACTCTCGGCACAACTTGTATTTTCTTGCGCAAATTTTTCGTCAATCAAACCATTTTTCCCAGTTTGATAGTTCTGTGCGTAAACGCGGTGGGTGGCATCTGCAAGATCTTCAATGCCAAGCGCTAAATAGGCTTGCTCTAGTATATATACAGCCTCTGGCATGACTTCAGCGCCTTGATAATTTTCCATAATATACTTCGCGCGATTTACAGAAGCGACATAAGCGCCACGTTTCATATAAAATTTTGCAACTTTTAGCTCATATTCCGCGAGTTCATTGCGGATGTAAATCATTCTAAGCTTTGCATCATCGGCATATTCGCTATCTGGGTATTTCTCGATAAGAAGTTTAAAAACATCAAAGGATTCGTGCAGAGAGGTTGGGTCATTATTGGAGGGGTCGCGTTTAATAACATAGTGAATTAAATTTTTTCCTTTATCAAAAGTGGTTAACCCTTTCATATAGTAGGCATAATCGATACTGGGGTGTTGAGGATTTAATTGTATAAATCGGTTTACCGTATCAAGTGCTTGGTCTGTATTACTTTGTTTATGGTACGCATAGGTAAGGTCCAGTAGCCCTTGTTGGGCATAGCGCCCGAACGGATATCGGCTCTGTAAAAGTTCAAACTGTTCAACTGCGCCTGAAAAATCCTTGCTAATCATTAAACCATGCGCTTTATTATAAAGCTTTGCTGCAGAATCATCAGCTGCGATTTCAGGATCTTTTTCTTCATCGTCTTTACCAAATGGCCACAAAGATGAGCAGCTGCTAATGGTAACTACGAGTAGTAGCATTAATAAGGTCTGCCAAATGGATCTTTGTATGCTAAATGTATAGTCTTTCATAAGATATGCAGTATAACCATTTTCAGTAAATTTCCGTATTAAAAAAGCAATTAAATCTGTCTAAAACATGAGTATCAAAGAGTCAATAACCGTTGTGATACCTGATGAATCTAGTGGTTTGCGCTTGGATAATGCATTAGTGAAATTGTTTCCAGACTATTCACGAGCACGTTTACAAAAATGGATAAAAAATGGTGATGCATTAGTAAATGGTCAAATAATGCGTCCTAAAGATATTGTGGTGGGTGGAGAGTCCGTGCTGCTTAATGTGCAAATTATGGATGAAGTTTCTCTTGATCCTGAAGCTATAGCGCTGGATATTGTATATGAAGATGATTTTCTAATCGTTATCAATAAACCTGCTGGGCTTATAGTTCATCCTGGTGCAGGAAACCCTTCAGGTACGATGGCAAATGCTTTGCTCCATCATATGCCTGAATTACGTTCGGTGCCTAGAGTTGGCATTGTGCACCGTTTGGACAAAGATACTACGGGTTTGCTGGTTGTGGCCAAAGATCTTAAGACTCACACGCATCTAGTAGAGCAGTTACAGAAAAGAACAGTATCTAGGAAATATATTGCGCTAGTGTATGGTGAAATGATTTCAGGTGGAACCGTAGATGAACCCATTGGTAGACATTCTGTTGATCGTAAACGCATGGCCGTTAAACCATCGATGGGCCGGCCAGCAATTACTCACTATCGAATACGAAAAAAATATAATGGTTTTACGTTATTGGATGTGAAATTAGAAACCGGCAGAACCCATCAAATTCGAGTTCACATGTCACATATAAAGTTTCCAATAATTGGTGATCTTGTGTATGGAAGAAAAATGAATGCTGGCAAAAACAGTACGCTACAATTGTTATCAAACTTTCCTCGTCAAGCACTGCATGCAGCAGAATTATCTTTTGTGCATCCTAAAAAACTATCAGAAGTAACTTTTTCGGCTCCATTGCCAGCAGACTTTCAAGAATTGATCGATATTTTAGAAATCAATCTAGATGAGTCTTGAATATATAACTCCAAATTGGCCAGTTCCGGAAAACATTCGTTGTATCACCACAACACGTACGGGTGGTTGTAGTCTGCAAGAATATAGTTCGCTTAATTTTGGTAATCATGTAAAAGACGATTCCATGAATGTAGAAAAAAATAGGAAAATAATTAAACAGGACTTACAGTTACCAAGTGAGCCGGTATGGCTAGAGCAAGAACATGGTTCATCTGTTTTAAAATTAGGTATAGATCTTGCGAAAAATATTACAGCGGATGCGGCCTATACAAATGAAGCATGTGTGGTTTGTGCGGTACTAACTGCGGATTGTTTGCCCGTCGCTTTTTGTGATCAAGCAGGTCAACATATTGCGGTTTCTCATGCAGGGTGGCGGGGTTTAGTGAATGGCGTGCTAGAAAATACACTACAAGCAATGCCTGTAAAAAATGAAAAAATATTGTGTTGGTTAGGTCCTGCAATAGGACCAAATAAATTTGAAGTGGGTGAGGAGGTGGTTGAACAGTTTGTTACTATAGATGAAGTTCACAAAAATGCATTTACAGAACAAAATAACAAAAAGTATTTGGCAGACATCTATCAGTTAGCAAGAAACATTCTAACTAAACATGATGTACAAAATGTCTGCGGTGGTGAACACTGCACCTATAGCGAGAGTGATACATTTTATTCGTATCGAAGAGATGGCGAAACAGGAAGGATGGCGACGCTGATTTGGAAAAAATAAATGACCGCTTTGGGTCGTCAGCAGACATTTTGAAGTGTAATTATTGAATTTCCAACCGTTTCTTCATCAAAATCAACCAGACATTAATTTGTTTGCGTCCTCCAAGACGCGTCTCATGTTCGCATGTCCCTATGTTCACTGCACTATAGAATCCCCCCATTCTGCCGATGACTAATTATATAAGAATTCTTCTTTCAGGCCTTGAAATACATGTAATTGGCCTCATTTTTATGACATAGACAATTTACAATGGAGTTTTCAATATGCGCATGGATAAATTAACCAATAATTTCCAGCTTGCTCTACAAGAAGCGCAGTCTATGGCGGTAGGCAAAGACCACCAGTTTATTGAACCTGTGCACTTGATGGCAGCGATGCTGAATCAAGAAAATAGTGCGGTGGCTAACTTATATCTTCGTTCCGGTGCAGATGTAAATGCGATTAAACAAAAAACTCAAGACATTATTGAGCGTTTGCCGCGAGTATCAGGTACTGCGGGTGAAGTGCATATATCCAACACGCTGAGTAATTTATTAAATGTAACCGATAAGCATTCCCAGCAAAGTGGTGATAATTACATTGCTTCCGAAATGTTTGCTCTTGCTGCATTAGAAGATAAGGGTGATCTAGGAAATCTACTTAAGCAATCTGGTATCAATAAAAAGCAATTAACGACTGCACTAGAAAGAATGAGAGCAGGAGAGAATGTGAACGATCCCAATGCAGAAGAAACTAGACAGGCATTAGATAAATATACAATTGATTTAACTGAGCGTGCAGAGCAGGGCAAGCTCGACCCTGTGATTGGTCGCGATGATGAAATTCGTCGTGCTATTCAAGTTCTTCAACGCCGAACTAAAAATAATCCCGTTCTGATTGGTGAGCCTGGTGTAGGTAAGACTGCCATCGTGGAAGGTCTTGCATTACGTATTATTAACGGTGAAGTGCCTGAAGGAATCAAAAATAAAAAGCTTTTGTCATTGGATCTAAGTGCATTGATAGCCGGTGCTAAATTCCGCGGAGAGTTTGAAGAGCGCCTTAAAGCTGTTTTAAATGAACTGTCTAAACAAGAAGGACAAATTATCTTATTCATAGATGAGTTGCACACTATGGTAGGTGCAGGGAAAGCAGAGGGTGCAATGGATGCAGGTAATATGCTTAAGCCCGCGTTGGCACGTGGTGAATTGCATTGCTTAGGTGCAACTACTTTAGATGAATACCGGCAGTATATTGAAAAAGATGCGGCGTTAGAGCGTCGTTTCCAAAAAATTATAGTTGATGAACCGAGTGTGGAAGACACCATTGCAATATTGCGTGGTTTAAAGGAGCGTTACGAAGTGCATCATGGTGTGGATATTACTGATCCTGCAATTGTTAGTGCAGCAACGCTTTCGCATCGTTATATTTCCGATCGACAATTGCCAGATAAAGCTATCGACCTTATTGATGAGGCAGCTTCTAGAATTCGTATGGAGATCGATTCCAAGCCCGAGTCTATGGATAAGCTAGATCGTAAATTAATTCAGTTAAAAATTGAACGTGAAGCTTTGAAGAAAGAATCCGATGATGCATCAAAAAAGCATTTGGATGAACTTGAGTCGGAAATTCAGAAACTTGAAAAAGCATATGCAGATTTAGATGAAGTTTGGCGTTCAGAAAAAAGTGCTTTGCAAGGATCTCAAGAAGTTAAAGAAGCGCTAGAGCAAGCACGAATAGATTTAGATGCTGCACATAGGGCCAGTGACTTGGCCAAAATGTCGGAATTGCAATATGGAAAAATTCCTGAGCTGGAAAAACAGCTGCTGGCTGCGAGTGAGGTGAAAACGTCAGAAAATAAATTACTCCGTAATAAAGTAACAGATGTAGAAGTAGCTGAAATTGTTGCACATTGGACTGGTATCCCCGTATCAAAGATGCTCACCGGTGAGCGGGAGAAGCTCTTAGCAATGGAAGAAGCGCTAGCTAAGCGTGTCGTAGGGCAAGATGAAGCGGTGCGAGTTGTGTCAGATGCGGTAAGACGTTCTAGAGCGGGTATTTCGGATCCTCGAAGACCTAATGGTTCGTTTTTGTTTCTTGGTCCTACGGGTGTAGGTAAAACTGAGCTAACCAAGGCGCTTACAGAATTTTTGTTTGACAGCGAAGATTCATTAATTCGTATCGATATGTCCGAGTTTATGGAAAAACATTCTGTAGCACGTTTGATTGGTGCCCCACCAGGATATGTAGGGTATGAAGAAGGTGGCTACTTAACAGAAGCTGTACGACGTAAACCTTATAGCGTGGTGTTATTGGATGAAATAGAGAAAGCACATCCGGATGTTTTTAATATTCTTTTGCAAGTTTTAGATGATGGTCTATTAACCGATGGGCATGGGCGTACGGTAGATTTTAAGAATACGGTAATCATAATGACTTCAAATTTAGGAAGTGATTTGATTCAAGAGCTATCAACTGATAAAGATTATGAAAAAATGAAAACGGCTGTTATGGAAGTGGTAGCTTCAAGGTTTAGACCTGAGTTTATTAATCGTATAGATGATGCCATTGTGTTTCATCCGTTAGCACAACAACACATACGTGCAATCACAGAAATTCAACTCCAGCAATTGCAAGCGAGGTTGAATGACCGCGATATAAAATTAATATTTTCGGATGCAGCGTTAGACAATTTATCTGAAGCAGGTTTTGATCCTGTGTATGGCGCACGTCCTTTGAAACGAGCTATACAAGAATTGGTTGAAAATCCACTCGCTCAGTCACTATTGTCTGGCGAGATACAAATAGGCGAAATCGTTAATGTTGAAATGAGTGGAGATAAGTTAATTTTTAATCGTAAAGCTTCATAATCTGTTTAGTAGTTAGAGAGGAGAAAAATTAAATTTCTCCTTTCTGCTACATTGATGTCTTCGATTGATGTGTTGACCTTTTCGATCTAGGCGACGATCAATACGATCGCCTTTGCGGTCTAAATGATCTGCTAAGCCATCTTTTCCTGCGTCACGTGCACGGTCAGCTTTTCGATCAAGATGATGTTCAATCTTGTCACCCTTATCAGCGCTGGCAATTGATGTGCCAAATGCCAAAAGTACAGCTGTTATCAGTAAAGTTAGTTTTTTTATTTTCATGTTCTTTTCTCCAGTTGCGTAATTCACAACGTATACAACGCTTCAACACATAATCCGTTGACAATAATTGTGGTAGGCCAAGAGCCGAGAATGAGAATTTTGTAAATTTGATGGATTATTAGTTACTTATGTTCTGCTTTAGAGGACTTTGATAGCAGTTTATCCAATGCTTTCGTAGGGAGAATTATTTTAAGGTAAGCGAACAGGTAGGTAGGGAAGGTCACATAGTATCTTGGTTTTGGTTTAGCACTTTGGAGGGCATGTAATACTTTTTTTGTTACTGCTTCTGGACCAAGAGTAAATGGTACTGCAGGACCTTCAGTTTCAAGTCGTGAGATAGTTGAGTGATATTTTTCTCTAAATCGGCTTTTTTCGCTATCAATGTTTCTTTTGAATAGCTCTAAACTGTTTTGACGGAACTGACTTGTGATT
>CAXMUG010000034.1:0-4112 GCA_964196535.1 uncultured Mycobacterium sp.
AGTAATTTGAACATTTAAGAAATAGGTAGAAAATTATGACAGATATATTTAGCGCAATGGCAGAGAAGTCAGGCCATACAGATGCCTCCAAATATGGCATGTCTGGCGAGATGAAGAAGACACAATACGTGCTTGAGTTAATTGGTACTCCAACCGATGCAGATACACTCAAATGTATTATCACAGCTGCGGAGCAAGGCATGGAAATGAATTGCTACAGCATGATTACCGATGCTGTAGATGATATGGATGCTTCAATTAAGCAAATTTCTCCATTTTCAATTACTCCTTGCTTAAAAGAGGCTGACTTCGTTACTTGCGGTAGCGATGCCATTACTTCATTCACAGATGCGCGAGGTTTAGGGTATGCGCTTACACCACGTAATGCAGCACTTGCAGCAATGCAAAATTATTGGGTGGATATTGCCGAATCAAATGTTGCGCCACATGTAAATCTTATAGTTGATGAAGCCATTACTAAGAAAATAAAAGATACATCCTATTCGCCTGATACACAGGTGATTAGTGCTTGTTGTGAAGATCTCAAGGTATTTTTTGATGCTCTAGATCAACAGCTGGCTGGTAACAAATATATTGTTTGTGACAAATACACCTGGGCAGACCTTCATTGGACTGCATATGCTCATCTTTGTGTGGTGGCCGGATGCGAGTCAATTATCGATGACAGAAAAAACGTAAAAGCATGGTTTGACCGAATTAAGTTTAGAAAAAGTCAATGCGGCCAAGATCTTATAGCTTACGACATGTTGCCAAATTCAAGTGAGACGCTAAAAGGTCTGCTTAAGGATGTGGTGATTGATAATTACTAAGAAAATTAAAAATTTAATAAAGTAAGTGAGGAAAAAATGCATAAAATTTTAGTAAATATAAGATATTTTTTAACGCCGAGTTTAATTTTCTTAGCGTTAGTGGGAGTAGTGGTCGGTGGTCCCTGGGTATGGACAGGAGTAGGGCTATTTATCGCATCCATAATTCTTGACTATGTCACTAGTGCGATGAAATCTATTCATTGTGGCCCTGCAGGAACTGATGAAAATGGTGAGTTGTATGGTATAGCTAATTTATTGAAAGTGATGATGTGGGTGCAGTATCCAATATTTGTGATGTTGCAGCTCGCATTGGTATGGCGTGTATATGAATATGTAAGCGGTGTGTCTTTTGGTCCTTCTGAAATTTTAGGTGTAACAATTCATCATGGTGTAACAGGATGGGAATTGTATGGTGCAACAGTATCTGCAGGAATATATCTGGGACTAGGTATTATGTTTGGGCATGAACTTGCGCATACAAAAGGACCTACATTTGTACTAGCTCGCTGGATGATGGCGCTAAGTGGTATCGCACATTTTTGTTATGCGCATGTTTATAACCATCATTTAGAACTAGGCACTGAAGATGACCCTGCAACTTCACCAAGAGGTCGCAGTATTTATAAGCACTACCTTCTTTCTCACTTTGGTCAATCACGTTTTTTATTCGTTATGGAAAAACAGCGTTTACTTAAAAAAGGTATACCATTTATTTCTTGGCAAAATCGCTGGATACGAGGTTATGCAATGAGCCTTCCGAGTATCTTCTTATTTTGGTTTGCAGGCGGCTGGATAGGTTTAGGCGTGATGGTGGGTGCTTGGGTAATCTCAGCTTTTGAATTAGAGGTATTAAATTATCTTGAGCATTACGGATTAATTCGTGAGAAAGGTCAACCAATTGATTATCACCATTCATGGGATGTAGGCGATTCTCCTTTCACGCAATGGGGTTTCATCGAAATTGGTCGTCAAGCAGACCATCATGATAGGGGCGAAACTCATTTTTGGGAGTTAGATGATTGTGGCGCACCAGACACGGGTTACGGTTATTACACAATGTTTGCAATGCTGCTCGTACCTCCTGTGTGGGAAGCATTTATTAAACCACGTCTTGCAGAATGGGATGAAACAAGAGCAAGTGAAGGTGAACGTAAGATTGCAGCCAAAATGAATTACAACGCAGGTTGGCATGATATGCCGCTTTGCGAAAAAACATAATTAGTTTTAATTAACTGAGGTATAACAAATGAAAACCCCATTAGCGTTGCTTTCAATTGTAATTTTTACAGGGATTGTTGGATTCATTCTGCACTCGATGGGGGTGGGTGGCCATCATTCTGATCCATTATGGGCATTTGGAACATCCATTGCATTTTTAACAGTATTGCTTATCGATGTCTGGATGTTTTTTGCGATTGCTGGGGAGGAAGCATATAGCTGGAAAGTATAAATAGAATAATGATTCTCACGTTCTTCTATATTTTTATTGATATAGAGCATAATTGCGTTTAGATGGTTTAGTAATTATCTGTAACAAGTTATTGGTTAATTTAATAGTGAAAATCAGCAAAAGTAAAAAAAATAAGAATGTAATAAAACGTTTTTCAATATTTTTGTTGACAGCAGCGCTTGTTCTAATCGGCACAACAATATTTGCATTTATGCATCATGAGGATGGCGCAAGAAAAATAATTAAGTTTAGTTTGATAGATCAAAATATTGTTGCAATTACTGAAAAGGAGTTTCGTGGGAAATGGCTGCTTGTCTATCTAGGGTTTACTAATTGCCCAAAAGTGTGCCCGACACAAATGTATGTAATGAAAAATATTTTGCGAGAATTGGATATAAGCGGACATTCTGTTTTGATAACGCCAATGCTAATTACTGTGGATCCTGAGCGCGATACGCCTGAGGTAATGAAGGATTATGTTGCACACTTTGATGCTCGTATTGTTGGCTTGACGGGGGCGCAGCAAGAAATAGAAAAAGTTAAAAATACGTTTAGAGCATTCTCGAAAACCGCAGAGGCCTCAGATGGTTCGAAATATGATGTTATTCATTCAGATTATTTCTATCTCGTCGACCCAAATGGCGAATTAGTTCAGAGCTATGCAAATAATCAAGACTACATGCAACTTACAAAAAAAATACGTGACAAGCTAAATAAAAATATAAAAAGTTAGCAGTGAAAGAAAATAACAGCCCATTACCTTCAGGACATGAGCCCGATACAGTAAAGCTAATATACTCATATTTTTCTTGGTCAGCATTTTGGTTAATGGTGGGCACGATCTATGGATTGCTTGCAGCTTTTAAACTTTATTGGCCTGATTTATTAGCATTTAGTGGCTTATCATTTGGACGTATTCGTCCAGTGCATACTAATGTAGTGATGTTTGCTTGGTCATCTATGGCATTAGTGGGTTTGGCGTTATTTATAGTTTCGCGTACTTCAAAAGTTAAACTATATAGCGTGCGATCTTCTCGTTATGCCTTGTATTTATGGAATATTGCAATTGCACTAGGGGTAATTACCTTGTCGCTAGGGATTACTCGTGGACCGCAAGAATATCGAGAACTTATATGGCCAATTGCGGTGATATATGCAGTAGGTTTATTACTGAATGCTTATAACAGTTACCGAACAGTTGCTAATCGTAAACCGAAAGAAATATATATTTCTAATTGGTATATCTTAGGCGCATTTTGTTGGCTTACAATCCTATATACCGTTGGCTACTTGCCATTCTATCAAGGTGGTATCGGTAATATCGTTACACAAGGTTATTACATGCATACCGGGGTTGGCATGTGGTTTACTCCATTGGTTTTAGGGGTTACTTACTATGCACTGCCTCGCATATTAGGTAAGCCTATTTATTCTTACGCACTTGGAGTTTTGGGTTTTTGGACAAGTTTGGCTTTTTACACATTAATCGGTGCGCATCATTTTATTTTCAGTCCGGTTGCTTGGTGGGTGCAAACAACCGCAATTCTATTTAGTGTTGGGATGATGGTGCCCGTGTGGTCTGGGTTTGGTAATTTTTTTATGACCGCTAGAGGTTCATGGCACAAGGTACGAAAAAGCTATGCAGCTATTTTTTTGTTAGTGGGGATCTGGGGATATGCGCTTTCTTCCACACAAGGAACTATAGAAGCATTTAGATCTGCAAATATTTATTGGCACTTTACTAATTTCACAGTAGGGCATTCACATCTTGCTATGTATGGTTTTGTAGCATTTGGAATTTGGGGTGCAATATATGGTTTGTTGCCACGTAT
>CAXMUG010000035.1:0-7935 GCA_964196535.1 uncultured Mycobacterium sp.
ACCACACACAAACATTTACAAAGAAGAGCTAGCGACAAAGCCAATCAATGTGTAGGTGCCTATGTGCTCAATACGCATGACAATCAAGTTAAAACCTTTAAAGCAAAGCATGTCATTTTAGCTACTGGCGGTGCCAGCAAAGTGTACTTATATACCAGTAATCCTGATGGCGCTTCGGGCGACGGTATCGCTATGGCGTGGCGTGCAGGTTGCCGTGTTGCCAATATGGAATTCGTGCAGTTTCACCCAACTTGTTTATATCACCCTACCGCAAAATCTTATTTAATTACGGAAGCAGTACGCGGTGAAGGTGGTAAATTGTTATTGCCTAATGGCGCGGAGTTTGCGCATGAATTTGATTCCCGCGGTGTACTGGCACCTCGCGATATTGTGGCACGTGCAATCGACTATAAAATGAAACAAATGGGTGTAGATTGCGTGTATCTAGACATCAGCCATAAACCGAAAAAGTTTATTCAAAAACACTTCCCCAATGTGTATGCCCGTTGCTTGAAACTAGGCTACGACATGTCGAAAGAACCTGTGCCAGTTGTTCCTGCTGCACATTATACTTGTGGTGGCGTGATGACAGACCTTAAGGGTCAAACTGATGTAGAAAACTTATATGCAATCGGCGAAACTACACACACTGGATTACATGGCGCAAACCGTATGGCGAGTAATTCACTTCTCGAGTGCTTAGTATTTGCATCGTCAACAAGTGAATTGATTAATACAAAAGGCATTGATTATGTGCCCTCGGTTGAAATTCCACCATGGGATGCCAGCCGAGTAACCGAGCCTGACGAAGAAATTGTTGTCTCTCACAACTGGGATGAATTAAGAAGGTTTATGTGGGACTACGTTGGCATTGTACGCACCAACAAACGTCTGCAACGCGCAAAAAATCGCGCAGATTTACTCAACTCAGAAATTGATGAGTACTATAGTAATTTCCGAGTAAGCAGCGATTTGATTGAATTAAGAAACTTAACCTTAGTTGCAGATTTAATAATTCGCAGCGCACTAAGCAGAAGAGAAAGCCGAGGTCTACATTACACGTTAGATTACCCTGATGCAGATCCAAGATTAGAAAATATAGACACTATTCTCGACCCAAAAACAGATACAACTATTGCAAAATCTATTTATGCAAGCTAATTGTACAAAACAGTTATCAAACTTGTGGGAATAAATTTTGTCGATAGTATTTAAGCTCATCGATGGAATCGCGAACATCATCAAGGGCTAGGTGCTTGGACTCTTTTCTATACCCTCTTGCAATTTTAGGATACCAGCGATTTGCAAGCTCCTTCAGGCTGCTGACATCTAGATTTCGATAATGAAAAAATTCTTCAAGGTCTGGCATTAAGCGTGCTAAAAAACGACGATCCTGGCAGATACTATTTCCACACATCGGCGAGGTATTACTTGGAATGTATTTCTGCAAAAAATTAATAGTAGCTTTCTCAGCCTGCTCTTCATTGAATTCACTCTTTCTTACACGTTCGATTAGGCCAGACTGGCCATGTTGATTAGTATTCCATTCATCCATACCTGCCATCAAAGAAGCATGTTGATGTACCGCAATTACCGGTCCAACCGCCAATTCTTCTAAATGCTTATTAGTAACAATGGTAGCAATTTCAATGATACGATCCGACATTGGATCCAGACCCGTCATTTCTAAATCAATCCAAATTAAATTTTCAGCGTTCACGGACATTAGTATTTCCTTACCAGTTTTGTATATCATACCTACATGATGAAAATAATATTATATCCACCTCGCGACCGAATACGTTACTTGGCTACCAAGATCATAGTCGTATCCCTATTCTTTATGGCAAACGCTATATTTTTAGTTGCTGCGCATGCTCAAGATGGATCAACGCTACATTCAGAGAACTGCATAGCCTGCCATGCGGCAATGACTGGAGGGGATGGATCAGTTTTATATACTCGTAACGACCGATCTGTAAAATCTTCAGATGCTCTAAGCAAACAAGTTGATCGATGCCAATCAAGTCTTGACTTAAATTGGTCTAATGATCAAATCGGTAGTGTTCATCAATATCTGAATACATTATTTTACCAGTTTTAATTGCCAGCAACCCCTGAGTCATTATCAAGAAGTATTCTGCAAAAGTCGTAAGTCGTCATGGCGCACATCTTGTTGTAAAAGATGCTCACGGCACCAGACGTACTTGCATATCTTCTAAAAAATTTAGCCATATTGTTTGCGGTGATCATGTAGAGTGCGCCGAAATCGATCAAGACAGAGATCAAATTTTAAATATACTGCCACGCAAAAATGAATTAATTAGACAAACTGAATATGCAAAGAAATCTGTAGCTGCAAACATTGATACTATTATAATAGTTTGCGCAGTTGAGCCCGAACCTTCACTAGAATTAATCGATCACTATATTGTGGCGGCAGAGCAATTACCTTCCGATGCAGTTATCACTTTAAATAAAATTGACTTAAATAGTTACTCATCGGTTTTAGAATCATTGCAGTCCAAATACAGTGACCTACCTTACCCAATTATCTCAACAAGCAAGCATTCTTCAACTAATAGTTTAGATGCTTTAACAAATCTGCTTAAAAACAAAACCTGTATCTTTGTTGGACAATCAGGCGTGGGTAAGTCGACATTAATCAATGCGCTAGTCCCAAATACCGATATAGACACCCAAGAAATATCAGACATAAGCCGACAAGGTCGGCATACAACAAGCTCAACCACGCTATACGATCTCCCACTAGGTGGCGAGTTAATTGATTCGCCAGGTGTAAGAGAATTTGTTATGCCCAAGCTTGGAGCTGAAAGTATTAGCAAAGGCTTTATCGAAATAGAAAGACTAAGAAGTGAGTGCAAGTTTCACAACTGCAAACACCTTCAAGAACCAAAATGCGCAGTAATTGATGCAGTTGAAGAAAATAAGATCAACAAGCTGCGCTATGAATCTTATTTAAAGATGATGAACAATATTGAAGAAGAAAATTATCAATAATGTTTGCGGCTATTAAAGGCTTGAGCAATCGTATTCTGATCAACAAATTCCAACTCACCGCCAACCGGTACGCCTTGTGCTAGGCGAGTTGTTTTAATATCTTGCTTACGTGCCATCTCACTAAGCACGTGCGCAGTTACTTCACCTTCTACGGTTGAATTAGTTGCTAAAATCATCTCTTCTATTTCCTGCTCAGTAAGACGCTTTTCTAGTATTTCTAAGCCAAGTTCTTTAGGACCTATCCCGTCTAATGGCGAGAGCCGACCCATCAAAACAAAATACACGCCTTTATAGTCAGTACTTTTTTCAATAGTGAACACATCAGCTGGGCTCTCAACTACACAAATCTGCTTACTCAAGCGAGTTTTGTCGTTACAAATTGCACATAGATCGTGTTCAGTAAAGGTGCGGCAATTTGTACAATGCCCTATTTCTTTAACTGCCCTGATAAGATTGTCTGCTAAATTTTGTGCGCCATCCCGATTACGCTGCAACAAATGAAAAGCCATTCGTTGTGCAGATTTTGGGCCTACACCAGGCAGACACTTCAAAGAATCAATAAGTGCATCTAATAATGAAGGCGGTTGAGAACCATTACTGGAAAGACTAAATGACATATATAACTAAGCTGAAGAGACTCTAGAAAGGTAGCTTCATGCCAGGGGGAAGATTCAACCCACTGGTTAATCCAGACATTTGATCTTTGGTTAACTCTTCTGCTTTATTTGAAGCATCATTCATCGCTGCAGCAATTAGATCTTCCAACATATCTTTATCATCTTTTAACAAACTATCATCAATCTGCACTCTACGCACCGCATGTTTGCCAGTCATGGTTACTTTAACCATACCTCCACCGGCTTGACCCTCTACTTCTAAATTTTTTAATTCTTCTTGCGCTTTTTGCATATCTTCCTGCATTTTCTGCGCTTGCTTCATTAAGTTTCCAATGCCACCTTTCATAATTTCACCTATTTATCTCAACCATTATTTCATAAATTTAATTGTTAATGGGTTTCACAAACCGCACACTAGCTACCACCATAATCAGTTTGACGCTATACGGGCTTGACTGATCCCTCAATAATTTCTGCGCCGAATTGTGACTTCAATGCTTTCACCGCTTCATCTGATTCAGCAGTTTTCTCTGCTTGTGATTGTATTTTTTCCCTTGCTCGATCTTTCTTTTTAGCTGGAGTTT
This sequence comes from uncultured Mycobacterium sp., assembly GCA_964196535.1. GTDB lineage: Bacteria > Pseudomonadota > Gammaproteobacteria > UBA4575 > UBA4575 > JABDMD01. The sequence goes on from CAXMUG010000035.1 coordinate 4,223, forward strand.
CAAGTTCATGAGAAGAAGTATCGATATTTAATTTAAGCTCAGTGCCAAAATATTCTTGCAAGGCTTTTTCTAATCTTTGCCGAGCACCTTTGGTAGAAATTCCTTCGTGTTGATGCGCTAGATGCAATGTAATTTCTTCATCCGTTATAGATTCTATACTGCAATTAGATGCAAGCGAATAGGAAACCCCTTGTAAACCAAGCTTCTCAACTAACGTAGACCATCCTTCATGATTCGAACTTAGATCTTTCAGCGATGTATTACTTTTATTCTCTTGTGCTTTGTTAGCTTCCGCGCTTTCTGTTTTTTTTTCTATTTTCTGCGCCGAAGAACCAGACGGGGAAACTCTGTTTATATTTAGGCTCGCGCTATCCGCTGGCTTAAACGAAAGCATACGCAAAAATGTCATTTCTAATGCACTTTGAGGTGTTGTAGACAAATATAAATCTCGTTTACCAACTAACGCAATTTGATAATATAACTGAACATCTTCTGGACTAAAGCTGCTAGACAATTCTTTTATAAGTGCAGCATCGAATTCCAATGTCTCTAGCATACTTGGCACAGCCTGAGATAAGGCTACCTGATGTAAAACTTCGATTATATCTGCAAACAATCCAGTAAAATCTGCTGAGAGTTGCGCTAAATCTGGTGTAGCCTGCATGATTGCTGCTGCATCCGCGTTTGCTAACGCTTGCATTAACTTATGCAAATACTCTCTAGGCACAGTGCCTAACATTTCATGTATAGCTATATCAGTTACATTACCATCACTATACGCAATGGCTTGATCTAACAAACTGAGAGAATCACGCATACTGCCATCAGCAGAACGTGCCAACGCATGCAAAGCGGTCTTTTCAAATATAATTTCTTCTGCTTGCAAAAGTTTTTCTAACTGCGTTGTGATGGCATCATCTGAAAGTCGTTTAAGATTGAATTGCAAACAACGAGACAACACCGTAATGGGTAATTTTTGCGGATCTGTAGTCGCCAACAGAAACTTAACGTGTGGTGGTGGCTCTTCTAAGGTTTTCAACAAGGCATTAAAACTATGCCCAGATAACATATGCACTTCGTCAATTAAATAGACTTTAAAATTACCACGTGATGGGCTGTACTGAACGTTATCTAATAATTCTCTTGTGTCTTCAACTTTAGTACGTGATGCGGCATCAACTTCTATCAAATCAATAAATCTTCCCGAATCGATCTCTTCGCATGCGCCACAAGTTCCACACGGCGAAGAAGTTATGCCTTGCTCACAATTTAAACACTTTGCGAATATGCGCGCCAAAGTGGTTTTGCCGACTCCTCTAGTGCCGGTAAACAGATAAGCATGGTGAATTCTTTCTTGGTCTAGCGCGTTTGCTAATGCTTTTACTACATGACCTTGGCCGACAACCTCAGTAAAATTTTTAGGCCGCCACTTGCGCGCTAATGCTTGATAACTCATTTAATAATGGTTTGAAAATCGTAGTTAGATCAAAATTTAATGGTGTGAAATTCACTCATATATAGTGCGGACCTGCGCCAGCAATCCCTTTGCACCCGAAGCAACTGTTACCGTTGCTCCCTTCCAGGCCTGGCGGGGTTCACAGCATTTCGTCACATGGGCACCGACACAGGCCGCAGCAAGACTATAGCTTACAGCTCGCCGTATTAAAACATCGCAAAATTGATTAAAGCATAACCAGAATTTCAGTTTCAGATATAGGATAAACCCTTACACTTTAGGGAGGATTTATGTCTTTTGGGAATACAAAAATACTCTTGGACTAACCCGATCAAGGGTAAATTTTAAAGAATTTTTTCCCGCCAATGATCTCGGGGAACTGGTGTAGGAATATAAAGAAAACGCGACCTCATTACTTGAAAGTAATTTAGCAGCACTTGCACTTAGAGAAGAGCTAATAGAAAACGAAATCAAGTTGCAATAAAAATATTCAAAACTCCTTAAATTAAAAAATATAGAGAGTACTTTACGCCTTATGTAAACAGTAAAGTAACCAAAGAGAATATCATTACTAAACAAAAACCTGACCTTATATTTGTATAATTGATTTACTTCAAAATATGTTTAATAAGAATCCCATTTCAACGATTGTAGTGATTGATGAAATAGATACAGATAGCTGAGGATTAGCTGGAGAACAAGTTAAATTAAGGCACAAACGAAGCGAATAAGAACTACAAGTTTGAAACTATAGTATTTGTGCAAAACCGGCATCAATGCTCAATCTATCCCTACAAACTAACCCCAGCCTTTATACTTATCTACATATGATGGGGACTCATAGTTAACTCCTATAGGTCCAATAACGACAAAGTCTTGGACGAATATCCAGCCATTCTTTTATATTGCACAAGGCGGAGAGTAAGTAAGTGTTTATAAATTTTATATATAATAAATATAAAAACTAAGAATGACTTAGTTTGCGCTTGGCCGGGCTGCCTGACGAGATCCGGTCCAATTCTTTCAAGGGAGGAGTAAGAAAACATGGTCAATTTCAAACCTATATCCTATCTCGTAGCAATCTTAATCTTCATAGTTGCACAAAACGCATATGCAGTGGGTTTATCTGATGTACCAAATGCTCATTCGGGAAGATATTTACCACAATCCGACTCATTAACTAGTGCATTTATAGATGGCAAAGCAAGTGCGTCAATGCGACTACGCTATGAGGAAGTAGACGACAAGATTCCTGCAGCCTCACCGATAGCCGGCACAGATAAGGCCGAACAGCTAACCGTGCGTGTTGCTGCCGGGTGGACTACTGGCCGTTTTCATGGCTTTTATTTTCGCGGTGAAGTTGAGGCAGGCAGACCCTTAGGCCATGATAAAGCTCTAAACCTTGACGAAGACTTTAGAGTACCGCCTACACCTGCAGGTAATCGTATAAACGCAGGTCATGCCATCATCCCAGACAATGAATTTGCAGAAGTCAATGAAGCATACGTCGGTTGGCGTAGCCATGCGGGTGGTTGCCCGAATTCGCCGGATCCTTGCAGCGGAACCACCTCGGTTAAAGTAGGACGACAAGAAATTATCTATGATAACCACCGCTGGGTAGGTAACATCGTTTGGCGCAATAACTTTCAAACCTATGATGCCTTTAGAATCGACAACACTTCAATCAAGAATCTCAGCCTTTCTTACTCTTATATAAATAAGGTTAAACGTACATTTGGTGAAAATTCGATATTCAATGAATGGAAAATGAATGACGCCCATTTAATTAATGTTGCCTATACTTTCCCGGATTTTGGAAAACTGACTGCTTACAGCTATAACTTGGACTTTGATAACAATTCAAGAACTCCCTTTGAAGAAGGTACTGGAGCTGCTCCACCATTTGTGGGTCCTGTGATCTTTGATTCCGAGACCCATGGCGCAAGGTGGGTTGGAAAATACGCATTAGGCGACTCTATGGATTTATTGACTGAATTTGAATGGGCCAATCAAGATCCTTCAGACGATGCTATCGACGCTTTAGATGACAATGATTATACAAATTTAGAAGTGGGACTCAGGTTTGGGGGCACTAGGGTGGATGGGTTAGGCCTAATGCCAATTGGTGAACCCACATTTATTGTCAAAGCCGGTGTGGAGACCTTGGAAGGTAATGGTACTAATGCCGTGCAGACTCCCCTTGCAACAATACACGCGTTTCAAGGCTGGGCAGATAAGTTTGTTGGTGCTCCAGGTG
>CAXMUG010000036.1:0-4643 GCA_964196535.1 uncultured Mycobacterium sp.
TTTATTTCGCTATTGCAGGTAGAAAAAATGCTGACATAACGGATGAGTTTTTGCAAAGCATCAACATCGACTTTTCCTAACAAGGCCAAGCGGCAGGGGCGCGCTAAAGCGCGCCCCTTATGTCATCAAACGCTCCTGAATCTCTGCTTTGTGCCAAAAATTAACCATATATAAAACTCAATTTGTATAAGTTGTTTCCGGATAGGGTAGTCTTTCCATTAGATAGCAAAGGCAATCTTGACGTATGATGGCTTCGTCCAACGTTAACATTGCTGGCATCATTGGTTTCCTGAGCTTAATTTGTTGCTTATCTATATAAAATAACTTTTCTCCTAATTCTTCATCACTATCATTGAAAGCTAATAATCGCGTATTGTTATCGGAATGTACTATTCCGAAGCAAGTATCTGCAGGAATTTCTGTGAAATTCATTTTATATAAATCTCTTTGAAATAATATAGCTGCACTCTGATCGGTATAACTAAACGTTACATCCTTCGGGACAAGAATTCGTGCAACTGTATGAAATAATTTTATGTCTTGTGGTAATACAGGTTCATTTGAAATAGCTTGTATATGCAATACTGCATTAATGTATTCTAATGCATGGTTTGTACCATCAGGATTGCCAGGTTTGCCACACTCTAATGTCACTGCGGGACAAAACTTACTAAATGCCATCGATTGCACGCCTTTAGGACTTAAAAAGTACACTATAGTAGGTCCAAACAAAGCAGCGAGTTGTAAAAAGCGATTTTCAAGCTTATTGATACAAGCGTAATGTGGATTTAATCCTGTATTGTTATGAATATCTATACTGGCAAATACATTTCTACGCGCCATTTCATCAACCACTTCTTGCATTACTATGGCTTCTTGTACATTGGGTTCAATCGTGCCCGGCCAGACACGGTTATAATCATATTGTCCATCAAGAGAACGCTTTCTATGTCGTGCTGCTTGTGTATTAGCTAACAAAATTGATATAGAACGCGGCAGATCTAAATTTTGATATTTTTTTAATAGTTCTTGAATTACGTACAATCCGGTACTTTCGTTACCATGTAGTAAAACGCTAACAAAAACAGGCTCCGGTTTTTTGCCATGTAAATGCAGAATGGTCGGTTCTGGAAACAGTGTATAGAGTTCTTCCACATTTATCTCTAACAGCTCCTGTGGATAGCTATCTATTTGATTTAATTTTATACTTCCCATTTTTCTCGCTATATATTAATAATCCCAGGTATGAACAGGTTCACCTGATTCCTGGAATCGATGATAAATACGTGTGAGCTCCGTCATATCACATTTATGTGTGGCAACATATTTGCGCTGCCAGCTTGCACCAGTTTGTTGATTCTCAATTCGTGCAGCAATAATAGATAAATATTTCTGGATATCAGGCAGAGAGGTGTTCATCATACTCAAACCCTTTTTAGCCTGAGGAAGTAAGATATTTTGGAGTAACTCAGCAGATTCTATATGTTCACCAAACCAATTGATTGAATGATCGAAGCCGTGCATAGCAGATGTATAAAAATTTGACTTTACTTCATTAAATTCAGGCAAAGGATAACCATTTTTTAGCATTTGTGCCCAATAATGTTGTAACCCATAAAAAAATGCTGCATTTGCAATCATATCAATTAACGTTGGCCCAGATGGAATAGCACGGTGTTCAATTCTTATATGAGGCTGGCCTTGTTCATTAAAACCAAGTAGGGGTCGATTCCAGCGCCAAATCGTACCATTGTGTAGTCGTAAATGTGAAAGAGTGCCATCATCTTTTTCGACTGTGGGAAGCAAAACACAATAGTCTTTAAGATTCTCTTCAAAACATTCTAAAATTGATTTTTTTATAAACCCGCTACCAAAACTTACCCGTTTTATAGGTGCAGTAGGGTTAGCTGTATCAATAGATTGCTCAAACAATGGAATCCTTGTTTCATTCCATAAATTTTTTCCAAATATGAACGGAGAGTTTGCAGCTACGACTACTAAAGGTGCTGTTACTATCAGTGCAGCATTATAATAGTAGTGCGCTTCTTCTGCAGGAACCTGAGTATGAATTTGAAATGATGCTGTAGTTGCTTCCAGCATTACATTGCCGCTATCAAGTTCAAGAAGTTCATTTCCTTGTATAGATAAATGCAAGAATCTTTCTTTACGCCTAGCCATAATCTGCTTATTTAGCGCGTGGTAACGATTCATGTCTGACATTGCATCTTCGCTTAAGGATGAGAGTTGAAATGTTGGAAGCGTGCCAATTAACAATAATGTTGAGGGTATACTAAGATTTTTAGCTACATCCTGAGCTTGTTTCCATGTGTTTTCTAATTCTGTATGGAAGTCTGAAAAGACAGTATCTGTTAAATTACGTGGTAAATTATTTAATTCGAGACTAAAGCTAGCCAGCTCGGGAGAAGCTAAAGGGCTATTAAAGCATTTTAGAAACTCTTTATTAACTGGCGCAGGTTTAAACGCATGGTCCAATATCCAGCTTTCAATTTCGAATCCACCAACAAGCCTATCATTAGATAATATGCCCTGTTGAAACCAGTCACTTAATGTTTTTGTTTCTTGTTTAAGACAAGATCGAAATATTCTAAAATCGTTTTTAGAAAAAGTGGTATTTTTAATTTCCTGGCCCATACTTATGTCACGTTACGTATTAACTCGTATAACTTTACCATCTGGTTCGGGATACGTCAGCATTGACCAACACCGTAGTGCTAATGTGTACCAAAAGTGTACATTCACAATTAGCTTCCAATAAGATCCGGTAACAGCCAGAGATTCCGGGGGTAGAGGTGGGGGTATTTTTAGGAAATTGGGGTAGCCATTACTTGGGTAATATTTTGATTAATTAGGTATTATTGAGTAAGAGTTCGATTTCCGCCGCCCAAGATTAGTGTCTGCTTTGTATCAAAAGCGGATGTTCAGATTTGGACCGAAAGCGGTCATTCAAATTTAAACCGCCGCAAGGCAAAGTGCGGCGTGACATTGCCTATAGTTATCGGTCACTGGACACGCAATTTGTCGCCATCACGTAAAATCATCTCACGTTGTCTTAAATTGTTTAACTAGTGAAGCACTTTTTTCTTTGTCTTTCGCGTCCAACGTACGATTCTTCTCAGTCAGCGTTTTGAGCAGTCCCTCAATTCCACCCCTGCGAATCTGGGAATTGAAAGAACTGCGGTAATTAATGATCAGGCTTACCCCTGCCACTGTTATATCGTACACTTTCCAACCGTTACTAGTTTTTTCCATACTGTAGTTGATAGATACAGGATCGCCGTGACTTTTTATCACCTGAGTTTTTACCGTAACGCGTGTATTTCCCGCAATATCTTTAAGCGGGGTTACCTTTATAGTATGGTCGCTATAAACCGACAGAGCCTTATAGTAGGTGCGTACCAGCAAAGTGCGAAACTGATCCACTATTTCCCGCTGCTGCTGGGGTGCAGCCTTACGCCAATTCTTTCCCATGGCAAGCCTGGTCATGCGAGTAAAATTGAAATGGGGCAATATTTTGGTTTCAACCAGATCAAGCAGCCTGGCTTTATTTCCAGACTTAATATCTTTATCCTGCCTGATAATTGTGAGAACCTCTTGCGCAGTATCATTCACCAGAGTATCGGGACTGGTTTCAACCGCCCACGTAGTGGGTGCCAATAACAATGTAGAAAGCAATACGACTACGCCAAAATACGTTTTCATTGAACTCTCTCACTAAAATTAATTATGTTTTTCGCAAAAAACCCGACTCAAGCGCGCAATTAGCTACACTATTTAATCTCAATCATTACTCCATTTCTCTTTGGTAGTATCAGTTCCAGTATGCCGTTTTCACACTTGGCCTGGGCCTTAGCCTCATCAACATTGCGGTCTAGCGTAAAGCTACGATAGCTTGTTCCCTGATAACACTCACGGCAAATGACCCTCTCGCCTTCTTTTTTTTCCTTTTCCTGTTTGACTTCAGCGCTTATGGAAACAAGGTCGCCATCTACCAGTATCTTCACATCCTCCTTCTTTACCCCAGGAATTTGTGCGCGGACAATATAATCCTGGTCAGTTTCAGTCATATCAATCTTGATCGGGAAAATGGTTTCCATCTCCATATCTTTTTCGGCTTCCAACCAATCTTGTATTTCATCTCCACTATTAAACCCATGCCGCTCAGCCCGATAATAAGCAGCAGTGGCAATCCTTTGTTGGCGGTCTTCTTTGCTATTCATATTCCTTACATTATGGACTGAAGTATTCCTCAGATTTTCTTTCATACTACTTAGATATTCTTTTACAATACTAGCGATGCCTCCATCTAGGCCAGCAGACCCATTCTCATTGGTTATGTTAGGCTCACTTGATATCATTGATTCCTGATATTTAGGCAAAAAAGAAATACGGTTAACGTACGAACAGGCTAGATCTTGCCATTTCTCGTAGATAACTTATATATACAATGGTGTACAAGGTACAAAATTACAATAGGTGTTCACAAATTTTACTTATGGAAAAATCTTTTCACCAAAATTGGAGAAAGAAACGAGGGACAGGTACTACATTGACGGGAGGTAGCTTAATCCAAGACTCGGTGTACCCGCCCTATCTTAAATAAACCTAAAGAAGTATGCAGAATT
>CAXMUG010000037.1:0-10992 GCA_964196535.1 uncultured Mycobacterium sp.
GCCGGTAATGCAAAGGCTTAAAGAGGTTGACGCTGGTGCAATCATGATTGATCACTGGGTGGCCTCAGAATATGCAGCATTTTGTAAGCAGTTTATTTCAGATCCTGTTAAAGATTCATTGGTTTATCTCCAATATGGACCATCACAACCCGAGTTCTTGGAGTTGGGAGGTCGTGCAACAGAAGGATTTTGTTGGAGTACAGTATTAGGAGTCTATGGCGATGAAACTGGTCAAGATTTCAGGAAGAAGTATTTGAAACGTTTCCCTGAATTCGGTGATTATGAAAGAAACACCATGGGTCTTGTTTATACAGGTAATGGGTACGATATCGTTAAGTATCTTGAGAAATCATGGAATGCCACTAAGGCGCTGGCTACAACTCCTGAAGACTTCAAGAAAAATTGTGATTGGGTAAGAGCCAACCCATATAGAGGTGTGTGTGGAATGATGGACATGGATAATGAATATCAAGAAGCATTGCACTACCCAGACAATGGATTTGGCAATCAATCCGATTCGCATGAAACCGGTATGAGTCAACTCTTTGTGCAAGTGCAAGATGTGCAACACAAGATTATTTGGCCGAATGCAATTGCGGAAGCTAAAATGCAGCCTGCACCATGGTGGGGATAACGTAAAAGAATAGTAGGGCGGAAATCATGGATGATCTAATTTCCGCCTCGTTATTTTCGTGCGAAAACTTGTCTCTCGATCTGGGTGGCAGGGAAATTTTAAGAGACATTAATTTAGAAATAAAACCTGGAGAAGTTTTGGGCATCATTGGGCCAAATGGTGCTGGTAAAACAAGCCTGCTTGAAATACTTTCAGGTAGATACACACCAAAAATTGGGAATGTTTTTTATAAAGAAAAAAACATTACTAGCCTGAATTTTCATCAGCGCGCTCGAATAGGAATTGGTCGAACATTTCAAACTCCAGTTGTTCCAGAAGATCTTACCGTAGCTGAAACATTTAAAGCTGTAAGACAAGCTTATAAACCCTATCTCACACGTTTCGATGCAGAATATGCCGCAGATTTAGTCGACTTTGTAGTTGATGACGATGTATTGAATACCCAACTTAAAACATTCAACCGGCGCAAACTGTTACTTGCAAATATTCTTATGCATAAACCAGAATTGTTGCTAATGGATGAGCCTGCTGCTGGATTAATTAATTCTGAAATAGATGAGATAGACGAAATTCTTAGAATGCTATCTAAAGAAATGAATATCGCTGTAATGATTGTGGAACATAGGATTGAATTGTTAGACACCATTGCGGACAGAGTAGTTGTCATGGATGCAGGCGAAGTTATTGCACAAGGTTCACTGAATGAAATAATTCATAGTCCAGAAGTTCGAGCTGCATATTTTGAGACGGTCTAATGAGTGAAATATTAAATGTTCAAGGATTGTCAGTAGGGTATGGTCCATTGCGTGTAATTCATGATTTAGATTTGATCGTTAGTTCAGGTGAACGTGTTGGCTTAGTAGGTTTGAATGGTCATGGGAAAACCACGTTGTTTTATGGCATAGCGGGACTAACAGGTTGGCAACGTGGCTCAATTTTATTTAATGGCAATCAAATTGGTAGAACACGAAGCCAAGGGCCTGGACGTTATACGCATCATATCGTAAGGCAAGGGCTTGCCATTATGCCGCAAGGGGATGAAATATTTCATGGTTTAACTGTAGAAGAACATCTCGATAGTGGTGCTTTCACAAAACAAGCCTGGAAAACCCGAAAACAAAGAAAAGAACAAGTGCTAGATTTGTTTGAACCATTAAAAAAGCTTTTAAAAACTCCGGTTGCACGATTGTCTGGAGGAGAGCGAAGAATGGTTTCAATTGGAAGAGGCTTAATGACGGATGCGAAACTTTATCTTGCAGATGAACCGTCTTTAGGTTTGGCGCCTAAAATCGGCAAGGGAGTAATGGAAGCGCTATTGAAAATAGAACTAAGTAATTCGGCAATGATCATTGCCGAGCAAAACGTTGCTCTACTGGAAGGTAAGGTGGATCGCGTGATAGGTATGCATGCTGGAAAATTAAAAGGTGAAGCGACTTCCGCATTGGCAATGCAATTAAAGTAGCCTAATAAAAATAATCAGGGTGATTTAGATTTGGATATAAGTTTTATATTAATCAATGCAACGATAGTGGCCTGTATTTATGGTCTGATTGCGGTTGCAGTATCGATTACTTGGTCAAGTTTGGGATTGCTTAACTTAAGCTATGGATTTATTTTTTCATTTGCGGGCTATGGTGCTTATTTGGCAGCACGTATGCTTTCAGATCACCCAATTGTTGTGCTTGCTGCAGGAATTTTAGTTGGAGCATTAGGCGGAATAATAATATGTATGTTGGTGTTTATACCGCTACATGACAAGCCTAATTTTACTATTAGAGGCATGATTGGAACGCTAGCCATTAGCTTAATCGGTTCGCAATGTTTGCTTTGGTACTTTGGCCCTAAAAATAAAGCATTACCTGAAGTATTTGGTTATTGGAAAGTCTCTATAGGTAACACTGTTTTAACCTCCGATAAAATTGGGATAGTAGTTTGTTCCATATTGATGTTGATATTTGTTGTGTTATGGATGAAGTCCAGTAGACGTGGTTTAGAAATTAGAGCCATGATGATGAACCCTCATGCGGCTTCTATTGTTGGCATTGGCATAAGGAAAACGGGCTTTTACGTAATGGCAATTACTGGAGGTATGGCGGGTCTTTCTGCTGTGCTTTTATCACAGACTTATTATATTTCACCTTTTAGTGGTTTAACTCCATTAATCAAAGGTGTGAGCATAGCTTTATGTGGCGGTCTTGGAAGTGTTCAAGGTGCTGTGATTGCAGCCATCATTCTTGGTATCACCGAAGCACTCACATCAAGATTATTAGGTGGGCAATATGTGTTGATCACACAATTTCTTGTGATTATTACAATATTAATCATCAGACCAAGAGGTATTGCGGGTCTTTTGGATAAGGCACGCGAGCAATGAGCAATACTAAAAAATATACCTGGAAGAACCCATTAGCGGTTTGGGGAGTAAAAGATGGAAATTATGAAGTTCCCTCTATAAAAGTAGAGGATCCAAGTCTGATTTGGGATAAAAATAAAACTTATAAAGTCCCTCTATATAAAGTAGGTCGATTTAAATATATATATAAATGGAAAAACCATGGCGGTCGCCTTTGGAAAAGGTTGAGGTGGTGGCCAACTAGAAGAACCCTGTTACATGTGCGAGGCTATTACAATAAAAAGTCTCTTAAAGCTCAAAAACTAATTGTAGATAAGCGACCTATTTACTGGGTAATAGGTTTAGCAGCATTAGCTGTAGCACCTTTTTTCTTTCCTGAAAGCATGCAAAACACACTTCTTACTGCGGGAGCGGTGTTCGGAATATTTGCTGCAATAAATGTATGTTGGACATTAGTGATTGGAACCGCAAGTATATTTTCTCTTGCCACCTATGCTGTTGTTGGTGTGGCTGCGTTTATTACATCCTGGTTGTCGATAAATTTAGGCTACCCTTGGTGGTCATTGCCCTTGATTGGAATGGCTATCGGCTTTATTTTTGGTGGAATCATTGCATTGCCGGCAATGCGTTTAGATGGGTTTTACTATGCATTGTTGACGTTAGGCTTAAATGAGCTTTGCAGAGTTTATATGGTTACCTCAAAAGAATTTGGTTCTGCTTCTGGGGGATTATATGGTGCATCAACGTACATAAATTCTGATTGGCCGCCATTAATGCAATCACTGGTTTCATACTATGGTGCATTTGCTCTATTAATCGCCGCACTTTTTTTGTTTAGATTTGTAGATGGTAAACGTCTTGGTCGACTGTTAAAAATGGCACCAGAAAAAAGAGAAGCGTTTGCAGAAGCCACAGGTGTGAATTATAAGCAGGCAAGAATAACCGTATTTCTTGTTTCTTCAGTAGCGCTCGGATTCATTGGTGGTTTTTATGCAGCGCATTATAGAGGAGTAGCTTTTTCAATATTTAGTTTTGATACTCTTTTACTCGGCTTGGCTATGCTTACAATTGGTGGTATTGGAAAAGCAGAAGGTGCAATTGTTGGGACACTCATTGTGGTTTTATTGGATAAAGTTTTGATTACTTTAGGACCTGTAAGACACATCATGATAGGAATGCTAATGCTGTTCGTTGTGTTGTTTTTAAATAAAGGCTTATTTGGCATGAAGCAACAATTTCGTGCTTGGCGAGATAAAAAGAAAGGGGAATGGCGATCGACTCGCACTGAAAAAGGTGGGGAAGTTTTACCAGAAGAAGCGACTGAAATTTGCGATAAAGATTATCTTTATCATCGACGATTTGACAAGATGCAAAGAGATTATTTAAAAAATCTAGTTTGTGATGAAATCATTTATGAGCATAAAAATAAACCTTTAGGTCAGCATAGTGAGGCACTAGAAAGAATATTGCTTTATTTTCGTCGCGTTCCTCAAAATGATAAATACGCAATTAAGCGTGATGGAAGCTCCAACACTTTTAAAATTGTAGCGTTCTCTGGTGTAAGAGGGATGTCTCCACGATTAGTTGAAGACAAAGAATACAATACAATTGAAGATGCGTATCACGGTGTATTTGTTAGGCGTGTATACGATTTATTGGAATCATAATGATAAATACAAAGTATTAAACCATGTCTAGAGAAGAAGAAATTGAAATAAAGGATAAAGATATTATTTATCGAGAATATTTCGATAAAAAGCAAACTGAGTTTCTAAAAACCTTGGTCTGTGAAGATGTAATAGAAGAGCATGAAAACAATTCTCATGGACAGCATAGTGAGCCTCTGTCGAGATTGTTACATTATTTCGGTAGCGCGCCACAAAAAAACAAATATGCAATAAAACATAATAGGCAAAATGATTCATTTAAAATCATTGCACTTTCAGGTGTGAGAGGTGAGCCACCACGAATGATTGATGATATAGAATTTAAAAGGATTGAAGAGGCTTATCATGGAGTATTTTTAAAACGCATTAGTGATCTAATGGAATCTTAAAATAAATGGGTAGTTATTTAATCTGGGAATAATAGAAAATGGCTGAGATCAAGATATTTGGGTATACAAATAAAATATCAGTTAAGCAAGGCGAAGAGATTGATATCCATGTAAATGCAGATGGTACAGAAACAGCTGACGCACAACTTGTGCGTCTTATACATGGTGACGAACATGTTGATGGTCCAGGATTTGTAGAAGAAGAAGTAGAGTGCTCGTTGAATGGACAATGGGATGTTAAAAAACAGTTCACTCAGCTTGGTTCATACTTGGTGGTTGATGACCCTGACCAACATTTGAATATAGATGGAAGTTTCACAATATTTTGTTACATATGGCCTACCGTTCCAAAAAAAGGTTTGCGCCAAACACTATTGGGTAGAGTAGATGCGCGTACCAATGAAGGTTATGGAATTGGTATTAACCCGCAAGGGCATCTCGAGTTTTGGGTAGGTGATGGTACAGAAGTGGATTATGTTACTTCTGAATTACCGTTAATAAATAAGGTTTGGTATTTCGTTGCCGCAAGTTTTGATCATAAAAGTAGAAAAGCTACTCTTTATCAAGAAGGGGTTATGAATCGGTATAACTCGTTAATTGGAAAAGTTGTGCCATATGATTTTCGCTCGCATATGCAAACTACCTTTAGGTTTAAGCAAAAAAGTAGGCAAGATGTTCCTTTCATGATTGCAGGGGCGTTAGATTTTCATGAATTAAGAGGTAAGTTTGTTAATGATATGTATTTCGGGAAAATTGATCGTCCGGGTATTTGTAATCGAGCTCTTTCACGAGATGAATTAGACAAAGTTTGTTCAGGTGAATTGCCGCCCAAAAATTCTATTTTAGCGTACTGGGATACAACAGAAGGTTATACGGAAAATGGTATCTGTAATACAGTTGTCGATATTGGCCTACATAAACTTGATGCAACAGGTGTCAATCATCCCATTCGAGGCTTAACAGGGTGGAACTGGGCTGGAAAAAATGATTGTTTCCGGCTTGCACCACGTGAGTATGGAGGCATTGAATTTCATCCTGAATCGATTACAGATTGTAATTGGGAAGTTACCAAGTCAATGCAAGTGCCCGAAAACTTGAAAAGCGGAGTATATGCGTTTCGTTTAACAGCAGGTAGTGGAAATGGACTAGGTGAAGAATATGTAGTCTTTTTTGTACGACCTGCACAACCTACATCTAAGCTTTGTTTTTTGGTTCCTACTGCAAGCTATCTTGCATATGCAAATGAAAAATTAAGTTTTGATGCACAAATAATACAACCCATGACAGGTCAACCACCTGTTATATCTGATGTCGATATTGAGATTTATAAAAATCGCGAATTCGGCTTGTCTACCTACGATAGTTATGAAGATGGTGCGGGTGTGTCATTCAGTTCATACAAAAGACCCATCGTTAATATGCGACCAAAATATCGTATATCAAGCATGAACGTGCCATGGCAGTTTCCTGCAGATCTTTCCATTATCGCTTGGCTTGAAGCTAGTGGTTATGACTATGACGTTATTACAGATGAAGACTTACACCGAGAAGGATTAAGTGCATTAGAACCCTATAATTGTGTAATGACTGGCACACATCCTGAGTATGTTTCGGAACGAATGTTAGATGCTCAAGAAGACTTTGTCACAGATGGTGGCCGACTCATTTACATGGGGGGTAATGGGTATTACTGGTGTATAGGTTTTAATGAAGAAGAACCTTGGTGTATGGAAGTAAGAAAATTAGATTCAGGCATGCGTGCATGGGCGGCCAAAGCTGGGGAACATTACTTGCAAACAACAGGTGAAAAAAGTGGTCTATGGAGAACTCGAGGACGAGCACCGCAAAAACTTACCGGTGTTGGATTTATTGCGGAAGGTTTTGAAACTAGTGCGCCATTTAGAAAAATGCCCGATAGCTATCACCGAACCGTTTCCTGGCTTACAGATGGAATTGAGGATGAAGTTTTTGGAGATGAAGGTTTAGCATATGGTGGTGCAGCTGGAATTGAGTTAGACCGCTACGATTTATCTTTAGGAACACCACCGCATACTAAAATCATTGCCTCATCGGGAGGGCACAGTGATAACTATGTGGTTGTAACGGAAGAGCTTTTGTATGCCTATGCAGGATTAGTAGGAAGCCTAGATTATCGAGTGCGCGCAGATATTACTTATTTTACAGCACCTAATAATGGCGCTGTATTTAGCACAGGTTCAATCGCTTTTGGTTCTGCGTTACCAGCAAATGATTATAAAAATGGTGCTTCTAGCTTACTTAAGAATGTTGTTGATAATTTTATTAAGGATGGAGAGCTTCCAGGTGGAAGTTGGACACTTGAGGAAAAACAATGGAGATAATTAGCTACTTTCCCTAACTTAAGTAATTAAATATTTAAATATCTAGAATAAGTAAATTTTATATTAATTATTATACTAGGCATAAATATATGCCCCTATATATACTTAAGACCAGATGTACTAATATATTTTATTAAAGTGATTAACGTAAATATTGTTTACGTTAATTGAATAAGGATAGTAAGTTAAATTCTTATAAGTACTACTGTGACGCAGCACTACTGTGTTCAGTGCTAGGTCATTCGGTACCTCATTAATCGTTTTATATAAGGAATAATCTATGTGCGGCATTGCAGGCATTATGCTTAAGGACTCGTCGGATTTTAAAACCGGTGAGGCATTGGTAAATATGCTCAACGGTTGCCAGCATCGCGGCCCTGATTCTACAGGCTTCGCTTTATATGGTGATGCTCAAAAAAATACACTAAAGCTTAGATTATTAGTCGGCCAAGGCGAGATTGGGGTAGCAGCCATTACTCAAATTAAGAAATCATTGAAAGAGAATGACGCTTCCATTATTGAAGATGAGCATATAGGTGGAACCTATCGTGCAACCGTTAACTATTCAGGCGATATCCAAAAATTTTCATACGCTCTTGATCAAGCCGCAAAAGTGATTTCTATCGGCAATAGCTTAGATATTATTAAGGATGTAGGCAGTGCAGAAGATGTAGATGCGAGTTATGACATACGAAAATATAAAGGTTCTCATGGTTTGGGGCATGTGCGATTAGCGACCGAATCTGATGTGAAACCTGAAGCTGCGCATCCATTTTGGGCCACTGGATTTGCTGATGTTGCAATCGTGCACAATGGACAAATAACTAATTACTGGAAAATGCGTAGGCGCCTTGAGCAACGTGATTATGAGTTTCGTACTGATAACGATAGCGAGTTAATCGCTGTTTATCTTGCAGATAAACTATCACAAGGCATTAAATTAAAAGAAGCACTAAAAACTTCAATTGAAGATCTTGATGGCACATTTTCATTTCTTGTATCTACAGAAGATGAAATTGGTTATGCAAAAGATCACTTAGCTGTAAAGCCTATGGTCATGTATGAAACTGAAGATATGGTAGCCATTGCTTCCGAAGAAGTTTCACTTAATAAACTATTTCCAGGGCAAGCGCTTAATACAAAAGAACCACCACCAGGAACTTATAACACATGGTCACGATCGATCTAGGGAAAACTTCCGTAAGAGAAGGTAATGAAAAAATTCGGCAATGCGGTAAAAACGGAGAAGATGTCGAAGTAATAAATCCAGATGCACGCCACCACATTGGCGTTGGTTTAGTTCACCCCATTACAGTAAAAGTTAAAGGTTCTGCAGGGTATTTCTGTGCAGGGCTTAGTGATGCTGCGCGTTTTGAAGTTGAAAGCAATGTCGGTTGGGGTGTTGGTGACAATATGTATTCGGGTTCCGTTGTCGTTGGGGGCAATGCAAGTGCAATTCCTGGGGTTGCAATCCGTGGAGCTGAGATTGTAATTCGTGGCAACATGGGTTCACGTGCTGGTCAGGTGATGAAAGCGGGAACTTTGTGTTGCGAAGGTAATGCAAACTTTATGGCTGGTTACATGATGTATGGCGGGCGCATCATTATTATAGGTGACTCTGGTGTAAAAGTTGGCGAAGACATGTCTGCTGGTGAAATATTTGTAGCCGGTAAAGTTGAAAATTTAGGTTCTGACGCTGAGCTAACTGATATTGATAGTGCAGAAATTGACGATGTGATGGAATTTCTGGAACGTTATAAAATACCGTTTAAAGGAAGTTTTCAAAAAGTCGTTAATGCTGGTAAGAAACTACGTTACGCAACATCTGAACAGCAAATGCGTAGTATCCCATTTTTCTCATTCTCAGGTGCATCCGATTATTGGAATCCAAAAATACAAGAAGACTTATATGTAAAGTCGCAAATTGGACGTTATCGAATTCGTGGCTATGGAGGCGCACGACCGTTACCGCATTTTTCTGACATAGCATTTAGAAAAGATTTATCTCTTGCCGGTGGCGATGCCGATGTTGTCTCTAAAGTAAAAATGCGTACTGAAATTGGTGGCATTAACGGTGCTCAGCCTCTTAAATTAAGTATGCCGGTAATGATTGCGCCTATGAGTTATGGCGCATTAAGTGCTTCTACAAAAAGAGCTATTGGACTTGCTTCAACTTTATCAGATATTGCTGAGAATACAGGTGAAGGTGGTATGAGTGATGCCCAACGTGGGGCAGCAAAACAGCTTATATTTCAAATGCTTGGTGGGAGGCTGGGTTGGAATATTCATGATATGAATCGTGCTGATGGTTTGGAGATTTATATTTCTCAAGGTGCAAAGCCTGGGTTAGGTGGACAACTGATGGCTAAAAAAGTGACACCAGAGCTTGCAAAAATTCGAGGTATTCCAGCCGGTATTGATTTGCGTTCACCTTCACGACATCCAGATATTCTTGGCGCTGATGATCTGGTTATAAAAGTAGAAGAGTTACGTGAAGCCACTGGGTATCGATTGCCCGTAAGTATTAAGTTAGGTGCAGGTCGAGTTCGTGACGATATAAAAATTGCAGTGAAGGATGGTTTTGACTTTGTTGAGTTGGATGGGATGCAAGGTTCGACTGGTGCTGGAAGTGCAGAAGTTATTGACTATGTAGGGATACCAACGTTACCTGCAATTATTGAAGCGCTGAATGCATTAGAAGAAATTGGTAGACGTGATGATATTCAAGTTGTTCTTATGGGTGGAATTCGTGATGGAGTTGATGCAGTGAAGGCATTGTGTCTTGGTGCTGATGCTATAGCTTTAGGTACATCTACCATTATTGCGGGAGGTTGCATTGCATGCATGCAGTGTCATGTAGGTCAATGTGTGACGGGAATTGCTACACAAGATCCTGAGCATGAAAAACGTTACGAACCTGAAGTCGAAGCACAAAATATTCATCGCTTTTTAGAAAGTGTTCGCTGGCAGATTGCAACTATTGCAAACGAGCTTGGGTATGACGATGTAACCCAATTTAGTCGAGACGATTTAGTGGCCTTAACCCCAGAAGCTGCAGCTATGACCGGTTTGCCTTATGAGCCTCAATACGGAGATGCAGATTTAGATATCAAAGTGAGGGTAGCAGTATGAGTGCTGTATATGATATCAATCGAATATTAATTCCGGATGTTCCTCCAGATTATGAAGATCACACAGCAGATGTTAATTATGTTCCCGCGCCTTGTCAGGTTGCATGCCCAATAGGAACCGATGCGCCTTCATACATTGGTTATATATGGGAAGGGAAGTTTGAAGAAGCATTTGAAGCCATAACGGCAACCAATCCTTTTAGTTCAATTTGTGGTCGTGTATGTGATGCACCATGTGAGCCAGCTTGTCGACGCACAGATAGTGATGGCCCATTACAAATACGCAATTTAAAGCGATTCGTGATGGATAAATTAGGGCCAACGTATGAACCAACTCCTGTTAAGGCTATTCAATCAAAAACCGTTGCCATTGTAGGCTCTGGTCCTGCAGGCCTAACGGCTGCGCATGAATTGTGTGATGCAGGGTTTGAAGTACATGTATATGAAATGACAGATCG
>CAXMUG010000038.1:0-20119 GCA_964196535.1 uncultured Mycobacterium sp.
ATTTCTGCAACAATATTTAGTGGAATATTATTAATATACTCAATGGCATCGATTTGGTTATTGAATTGACTAACGTAAATATTATTAATATCGAGTAACAATTTACAGTTTGAGGTTTCTACAATTGCAGTTAGAAATTCCCATTCATTTAATTGTGAGCAATCATAAGTTAAATAACTAGATACGTTTTCTACTACTAGAGTAGTTTCTAGATAATCTTGTATCTGTCGAATACGGTTGCTTACGTGGATGATAGCTTCTTCGGTATACGGTAATGGTAATAGGTCATGTGCGTGCTGGTTTTCAAAGGAAGTCCAGCAGAGATGATCAGAAATAATTTCTGGCTGCAGCTCTTTCGCTAGTTGTTTAATTTTAGCTAAGTACTCAAAGTCAATTGCATCGGTTCCACCTAATGACATTCCAACACAATGCATAGTTACTGGATAGTCTTGGCGAATAAGATGTGCTTGCTGTCTAGCGTAACCACCTTCAACTAAGTGATTATCTGTGAGTAGTTCAAAGAAATCTAAGTTTGGTTTTGATGTAAAAATATCTTTTGCATGAGGCGAGCGAAAACCCACTCCTATCCCTGGAGTGGTGAACTGCATGCAATTATTCGATGTAGTGCTTTCCATAACCGAATATGTTATTTGGCAGGTTTAGTAGCCTTAACTAGGCCACCAAGCTTGGTGCATGTACCTTCGGGTACGTAGACCCATTCGCTTTCTGAATGGCTCTCAGTTGCTTGGCCGGCACATTTGTGAGAACCATCGAGAGATCCGCAATCATTCTTTCCTGCTAAAGATACGCCTGCACATTTTTCCCATGTTGCTGGTGCATCAGGTACTGCAAAAGCATTTTGTGTTGCGACTGCTGCACCTAATGCAAAGATTCCAGCCATAGTCGATTTTACTACTGTAGATTTATTCATAACAAGTGTTCTCCTGAGTACTAATTTATATAAATGTAATATGAGTTATACATTCAATAATATTGATGAATGTAAATAGTAAGACGTTAGATCTCTGTATTTGATTGCATAAAATATATAGAAATATTTAATTGAGTATATTTATTTGAATCTATATTGGCAAAAGCTTGAATAGTGTAGGTTAGGTGGGTGTGGGAAGTGCTTAATAAATGCTCGTTCATTGCATTTGACGAATACCACGTTAAGTGGTGCAAACAATAGTATTTCCGGTGCGATAAGTAATGGATTAGCATGCCGCATCAATGCTAGGAATGTAGGGTCAATTGGAGTTTCTTCTGGCCCTATTGCATCTTGTCCATAAAGTATTCGTGCATAAAAAAGCCCCGTAAGTAAGAACTTACGGGGCTTTTGATTTTCAGCTAGTTAAAACTAAGCTGCTTTGGCTTGCAACGCAGTTGAAATTTTAGCTAACTCATCCTTCATGGCTTGTGGCATACGTGCACCGTACTCGTCTAGGTACTCGCCAATTGCCGCAACTTCGCCTTGCCATTGAGCTACGTCAACACCAAGTAAAGCTTCCATGGTTTCGCTAGATACATCTAGACCTGAAATATCGATGTCAGAAACATTTGGTAAGAAACCAATTGGTGTTTCTCTAGCTTCAATCTTGCCTTCAACGCGATCAAGGATCCAAGCTAGGACACGCATGTTGTCACCAAAGCCAGGCCACATAAACTTGCCATCTTTATCGCGACGGAACCAATTAACGTGGAACATCTTCGGTAGTTTGTCAGACTTCTCTTGGAAGCTTAACCAGTGTGCAAAGTAGTCTGCAAAGTTGTAACCACAGAATGGCTTCATTGCCATTGGGTCACGACGAACTTGACCTGCGCCACCGATAGCCGCAGCCGTCATTTCAGATGCGCAAGCTGCGCCAACTAAAACACCGTGTGACCAATCTTTGGTTTCATATACAAGTGGAGCCAATTCTCTACGACGCCCACCAAATACGATCGCTGAAATAGGTACACCATTTGCGTCATCCGCCATTGGAGAATATACAGGATTGTTCTTAGCGGAAACCGTGAAACGAGAGTTTGGATGTGCAGCCGGACCTACTTCTTCATCGTAAGGGTTACCTTTCCAATCGGTAGCAGGAGCAGTGCCATCATCTTTCTCTTCCCACCATGGCTGGTTATCTGCTGTAGTACCAACGTTAGTGAAAATTGCATCCGCTTTTAAGCAATCATATGCATTTTTGTTTGAATGCTCATTAGTGCCTGGTACAACGCCGAAGTAACCTGCTTCTGGGTTAATCGCCCATAAACGACCGTCTTCACGTAAATGTAACCAACAAATGTCATCACCGACTGTTGTTACTTTCCAGCCTTTGTACTGCTCAGGTGGAATTAACATAGCAAGGTTAGTTTTACCGCATGCTGAAGGAAATGCGCATGCAATATAATGAGTTTCACCTTGTGGGCTTTCTAAGCCAACAATAAGCATGTGTTCTGCAAGCCACCCTTCTGTGCGTGCTTGCCAACTTGCAATGCGAAGTGCATGACACTTCTTACCTAGTAGTGCATTACCACCGTAACCTGAACCAATACTCTTAATAGAAAGTTCTTCAGGGAAGTGCATGATGAAACGTCTTTCTGGGTCTAAGTCTCCAGTAGAGTGTAGGCCTTTAACAAATGTGCCGTCTTTCTCAATACGCTTTAATGCAGGTGTGCCGATGCGTGCCATGATTTTCATGTTGGCAACAACGTAAGGGCTGTCAGTTATTTCAACACCATTACGTGATAGTGGTGAATCGATAGGACCCATGACGTAAGGAATAACGTACAAGGTACGTCCTTTCATGCAGCCGTCAAACAATGCATCAATTTTTGCATGTGCATCGGTTGGATCCATCCAGTTATTATTTGGACCGGCATCTTCTTCGCTCTTAGAGCAAATAAAAGTAAGGTTTTCTACACGTGCAACGTCAGTAAGATCTGAACGGTGTAAGTAACAATTAGGGTGAGTTTCTTCGTTAAGTTTAGTCAGCGTGCCAGTTTCTAGCATCTGATCAATCATGCGATCGTATTCTGCTTCACTTCCATCACACCATACGATGTTGTCAGGTTGTGTTTGTGTCGCTACCTCTTCTACCCATTTTGCTAGGGCATCATTCGTCGTACTCATCAGTAATTCCTTGGTTTATATGAATTTATGTCGCTCGACCTAATAATTATTATTATAGTGGCGAGCACTAAAAAAGGAGCGTCCGATTATACATAGGGAAGTTAAAGTTTTAAGTCTAGAGAAGAGATTTATTACGAGAGCCTTGCTAGTTCTATCCCTTAATAGATAGATTATTAATGTATATTATTAAGAATAAGGTTCAAGTATAGACATAGCTTGTCTAGTTTGGACGGACTAATAGAATCAATAATCCAGCTGTTTCGGATGCTGATGGGGTGTTTTCGGCGCTATAATTTTTTTCGATTGAAAGCTGGGCGTCTGTGCTTGCGCATTCATTTACTAATTGTTCACCTCTACTTAGTCTGCTTTGCTTAGTGATAGTTGTTCCTTCTGTAAGTAGCTGTTTATTTTTGTCTGTATTTTTATCTTCTAAGTAGATGTTAAATGGAAGTGTGTGTGATTTTTCATTAGGGGCAACAAGGCTATCTACAATTAATTCATAAGGTACGCTGGCATTTTTATTGAATCCATTGTGAGCAATGCAGAATGGTTTATTAGTGGTCAATCCAGCTTGACTAGAAGTGTTTAGTAACAATTCATTTGGGCTTACAGTACTTAAAGATTGATTAACAGTAACTGAAATTTCAACCGATGCAGTAGATTGATTGCCAAGTTTCTCTTGTGATGCAGCATTAGCTACATTGCATAACTGAACAGCCAGTACGCATGTCAAAAAATACTTAGATAAGTGTTTGAACTTATTTAATCTAATTTGTGTAGTTGAATGATACATGTGTTTTCCCGTAAGCAAGTCGCACGGTTTAAACAAGACCACTCAAGATGAGCACTATATACACATCGATGATTACTGGCGGTGCCGCTATCATAGATTCACACATTCACTCGAATAGAGTTGAAGGTGAGTCCTTAGATCGGTGACTTTGCGCCCCCACCTTTCGATGAATTTGCCTTTTTATACTCATCAACGTAACGGCCGTTGTTCAATAAAATTGAGTATTAATTCCTGGAACCGTGTGAATTAGTTCTATTAATTCGAATTATGTGTTTAAGAACATTTTGTTTTTATAATTATTATAATATCTCTCTATAATTCTGAGAGTTATAAAAATAGTATGTCTATTCTTTGATGCGCTAAAATAGTGTTCATAGATACACTATTATTTATGCGAGAGTTAATTATTGAGTGTTTGAACTAAGTATTGCAAATACCAACAACTAAATTAAGTGTTTAGTTGGTCTATAACTATTTATTGAAGCTGAATCTGGAGGCGTAAATTATGAATACCAGAATGTTTTATAAAGGCTTTTCTTAATTTTTATTTATTCTTTTGTTTCGACTGCACATATTCATGCAGCAGATACATCTTATAAGTATCGACACAGTTATCATGGTTATCAATTTGCTGAGCCTGGCTCAGCTGAAGCAATGATTGCAGATGTTATTGTTGCAAGGCCCATTGGCTTGATGGCAACCGTGGTAGGCTCGACAGTTTATGTGGTGTCTTTACCGTTTAGCTTGTTGGGGGGTAATGAAGAACAGGCAAGGGAAAAATTAGTGAAAGAACCTACAGCGTTTACCTTTAAGCGACCCTTGGGAGAATTTCCCAGTTTGGATTGATTGAGTCTAGATTAGTTTATAGGGTGCTATGCAAAACGACTTTATTTCTACCGTCTTGTTTAGCTTGATAAAGAGCTTTATCTGCTTTACGAAGCAACTCTCGACCGAGGTCAAAAGTATTTTGTTTCGTGTTTGGTTTTTCGATGGTAGAAACACCAATTGAAACGGTTAAAGAGCAATTTTCACCTTTCACAAAAGTAGTTTCTTCAATGCTTTGTTGAATTCGTTCAGCTACGTCTTCAGCCCAATCCTGACCAGACTGTTCCAGTAGAACCGCAAATTCTTCTCCACCGTATCGTGCTACTACATCTATATTGCGCAATTGTGCTCGGATTAGTTCAGCTACTTTAGTTAATACGCTGTCACCAGTTTCATGGCCAAAGCTATCATTCACTACTTTGAAGTGATCAATATCAATAAACAAACAGCTGACAGATGATTGTAGACGTTGCGCACGCGATATTTCTTCACTGAGGCGTTGATCAAAGAATCTTCGATTGTTAACGCCAGTCAATGCATCGGTTAAGCCGGCTTGCTTAAGTTTTTCTTGTGCAATAGTAGTATCAAGGCAAGTAGCTAAAACAGCTGCAAGATGTTCGAGAAAATCGGTAGCATCTTGTTTGTTAAACCTACCTGCTTGAAAGCTTCCTAGGTTAAGACTGCCAAGCAATTTATTTTTACGAAATAACGGTAGCAACGCTACACTGCGTGGGAACTTGCGATCTGTTAAAAATAATTCTTCATGTAGGTTTCCGTTAAATGAACCAAGTAGAGGTTTTTTGTATCTTCCGTAAAATTTCTTAAGTTGTAATATATCATTGGTAAAAACAAGTTCTGGATAGCGGCTAGTGTCTTCGCCGACATCACGTAATAATCTTTTTATGTCCTGATGCTCATCATGCAATATGATCGTTAATACGTCCCAACCAAATGTAGATTTACTTTTGTGAACAATGAGCTGCATAAGTTCGGCAAGTGAGCTGCAACCTAGTAATCTTAATTCTAAATTTTGAAATTTGCGTAGAGTGACTTCATTTCTCCGCGCATCATGTACTAGCGACTCTAGTTTGTTGCGCAGGGTGTCAACTTCAGTAATCTCTTCTTCGATATGTGGTGCAATAGGCATGGCTTAACTTAACAGCTTCAAGCCTTCAATTGGGACAGGAGCGCCCATCGCGTAGCCTTGCGCATAATCGACACCGAGTTCGCGCAGCATCTCAACGACTTCTTCGCTTTCAGCGCATTCTGCAATAGTGCCAATGCCCATGATGTGACCTACTTGATTGATTGCTTCCACCATTGCGTGATCAATAGAGTCATCAATCATGTCATGCACGAAGCTGCCATCAATTTTTAAATAGTCAACTGGTAGATTTTTTAAATAGGTAAAAGATGAAAGTCCACTGCCAAAATCATCTAATGCGAATCGGCAACCAATTCTTTTAAGCTCTACTATAAGTTGACTAACTTGATCTAAATTACTGATTGCTGCCGTTTCAGTAATTTCGAAACAAACATTTGAAGGCTCTATGGCTGTTTCAGTAATTTCACCTTTAATGAAATCGAGCAGTGAGTCATCATTTAGTGAATTACCAGATAAGTTGATCGCAATTTGCACGCCGGACTCTTTGCCAAAAGTATCGTTATAACTATTGAAAGCGGTGCTAATCATCCAGCGATCAAGACTGGTCATTAAACCATAACGTTCTGCTGCAGGAATAAAGCTAGCAGGCATAATTAAATCACCTTGTGGGTCGGTTAATCGAATCAGCAACTCGTAATGTAATGACTCATTATTTTTAGGCGATAAGGCAACTATTGGCTGACAATAAATTCGAAAACGATCTTCTTGTAGTGCTCCGGTAACTCCTGCTGCACGCATCATCTCGGTATGTCGACTTGTTAACTCATCGTCTTCTTTTCTGTGAATGTGTAATTTATTTCTGCCGTGGTCTTTTGCTGTGAAGCATGCAAGCTCTGCTCGCGTTAACATATGTGCAGAATCTTGCGAATATTTATCTATAGTGATGAGTCCGATACTTATGCCAATTTCAAAATGTTGGTCTCGCCACTTAAAAGTTGAATTGCGGATTGTATTAATTAAATTCTGCGCAAGAATTTTGGCTTGATCTGCTGTGGTGTTAACTAATAGTAAAGCAAATTCGTCACCACCTAAGCGTGCGAATACATCAATGCTGCGCATATGTTGTTTCATATGTTCTGCAGCTTGCTTAAGAACAATATCTCCAGCAGTGTGCCCAGCTTGTGCGTTAATGATTTTGAATTGGTTAAGGTCCAGGTAGCACAATACATGTTGAACATCATGGGTTGCAGCACTGGAAATTGCGCCATCTAAGCGTAATTCAAATTCTTGTCTGTTAAGCAGCCCAGTTAGTGCATCATGAGAAGCCTGATGGCTGATTTCTTGTGTGAGTCGGTTTGTTTCAGAGGCATCTTTAAATATTAAGACTAAGCCACCAGTTTCAATATTTAATGAACTGCTTGGTGTTACCGATAATTCAATAGGATGCTCATTGTTAAAACGGTCTAACAAAATAAGATTGCTTTTTGATTCAACCGGCTTGCCAGTATCAAGACAGTCTTCGCCTAAGTTAGTTATGCGTTCTCTTGTGGTGGCGCCAATCAACTTAAGGATGCCATCAATATGATTGCCTTTTGCTTCATAACTTGGCCAGCCTGTTAAACCTTCAGCAACAGGGTTCATAGACTCAACTTGACATTTCATGTCAGTCGCAATCACGCCGTCTTTAAGCAGTTTTAAAGTGATGCGGTTGCGTTGTTTCTCTTGTTCAAGCTTATTTTCGTTAATCGATGTTTCGGTAATATCCTGCAGGATTAAACTAAAAACAGTTTGATCTTTGTCATCATCGTTGAAAGCAGATGCTCGAAAGAACTTAACCGAATCATCCAAGCTAATAAGTTTTATTTCTGGATTGACTTCTTCTGATTTATCATCACAAGTGTTAATAATATGATGTAGCTTAATGATCTCGGATTGTGTGAAAATCAATGACAGCGGTGTGCCTAATGAATCTTGCTCATCAAGGTTCAGCATCTTTGCGGCAGTGCTATTCAGTTCGACGATAGTGTCTTCTTCATCAATACTTAGTAGGCCAATTGCTGCTACTTCTAAAATAGTATCAAGCTTATTTTCAGAATTCAGTGTTGAGCTGACAGGAATAATTTCTGGTTCAGTTTCCTGAGTAGCATCAAATTCAATTAAGTTGCCCTGATCTGTATTCGGGTCATTCAATGAACCTTTTAATGCCGCGGGTAGTGCTTTTATATTTGCTGTTGACCAGACTTCAACATCTTTTGCTAGCGCAGGAGAAGCTTGGATGGTTTGATCCATCAGATCAAAGTCATTAGGTTTGCGTAGTAAAAAGATTTTAATCGTTGTGTCGTGTTCAAGAATCCAGTTGATTACTTGTAAAGGTTCTTTTATATGGTGGCCAAGTACTATTACTTTGCTGTCGATATGACCATCATGGAGAATGTCCGTTAATTGCTGTTCGTTTGCTAAGTTAGATATTGCAAGTGGTGGTGGGGTATGGCGACAAAGATACGTCCAAAGATCTTTTCCAACATTAACTAATGATACTTTTATTGCCATATTAGAAATCTGGCTCGTATCGCTACGTGCGTGATTTGCGCTCATCTTATTTTTATAGCGTTTGTCAATTGTTTGAATCACGTGTTAAATAAATCTTCTTGTGAATTAGCTTTTATATATTGCCGTATCCACTGCCTAACTAGGCGTGAAGCACTATCGTCTTCATCTTTAACCTGGCGCATAAATTCATCACGTAGATCACGAGATATCCTTACTTGCAATAGGGCTGAATTTTGGGGTCTTTTCTCTTCGGGTGGTGTCATTTCATTATCATTCGAATATCATGATAATAGTATGACAAATTTCACATAACTATACAAAAAAAGTGGTTTCAGAAGTTCTCGGAACATATTGATATATATAGAGGCACAGAATTATTCCGAGATTGCAAGCCTATTTAATTAGAATAGTATTAAATACTAATATATAACTCCTATTAAACTCTTCATTTAAGCTTATTGATCGATGGATAATTTACTACGCTTACTCAATATCATGCAGGTGCTGCGGGATCCAGAAAATGGCTGTCCTTGGGACATCCAACAGACGTTTGCCTCTATCGTGCCGTATACGATTGAAGAGGTGTATGAGGTAGCCGATGCCATTGATCAGCAAGATTTTGTGCAACTGAAAGATGAGTTGGGTGATTTGTTATTACAAATTGTTTATTACACGCAAATGGCGAGAGAGCAAAACCTATTTGATCTGGAAGATGTAGCGGCCAATATTTGTGACAAGTTGGTGCGTCGTCATCCGCATGTGTTCGATAAACAAAATAAGAAAAATAAAGATTGGGAGAAAATTAAGCAGCAAGAGCGTAGTGAAAAAGCAGATGATTCTTCGGTCAGTTTATTAAGTGACATTCCTGTTGCTATGCCGCAATTGCTACGTGCAAAAAAAATACAAAAACGTGTATCTAGTGTCGGATTTGATTGGCCAGATATATCTGGAGTAATTGAAAAAGTAGAAGAAGAATTAAATGAGTTAAAAGAAGTTATTAAGACAGATAACAAACAAGAGGATCTTGAAGAAGAATTAGGTGACTTATTGTTTTCCGTTGTTAATCTTAGCAGGCATATACATGTAAATGCTGAAGATGCTTTGCGCAAAGGTAATAAAAAATTTATTAAACGATTTAAGAATGTAGAAGAGCAAGTTCAGCACGAAGGTAAGTGCATAGCTGATTATTCAATAGAAGAGCTTGAGCAATTTTGGCGGCAAGCGAAAATTGCTACTCAGATGTAAAACGCATCGAGAAATCTATCGCTTGAATATGTTTGGTGATTGCACCAATAGAAATATAGTCCACGCCAGTTTTTGCAACTTCACGAATATTTTCTAAGGTCATGTTTCCTGAAGCTTCAAGTTTCTTTTTTCCATCTGTTGTTGTAACAGCATTCTCTAGTTCAGATAAAGAGAAATTATCGAGCAAGATAACATCAGTTTGCGTTTGCAATGCTTCTTTTAGTTGCTTAGCGTTTTCTACTTCAACCTCTAATTTAATAGTAGGATATTTTTGCTTTGCCTCGTTCACTGCTTTTGATACAGATCCTGCGGTTGCAATGTGATTTTCTTTAATCAAAATTGCATCGTATAAACCCATGCGATGGTTTTTTCCGCCTCCACAACGCACTGCATATTTTTGTGCATAGCGCATACCCGGTAGCGTTTTTCTTGTGTCTAGTATCTGTGCATTGGTGCCAGAAATCCGATCCACATAGATTTTTGTTTTGGTGGCCGTTCCAGATAAAGTTTGTAAAAAATTCAGCGCTGTGCGTTCACCGGTTAAGATGGCTTGCGCATTGCCGCTTAAGACACACACTGTTACGTCTTTTTCTAGCTTATCGCCATCATTAAATTCCCAGTTGATAACAATATTTGGATCAAGTTTGTGAAGGGTTAATTCGAACCATTGTTGTCCGCATAGGACAGCCTCTTCGCGACTAATGACTTTCGCTGAAGCCATTTCATTATTGTTGAAAGATGCCGCAGTGACATCTCCCGTGCCAATATCTTCTTCTAGTGCAGCATTGACGGAACTATTGATTGCTTTTAATGCATCCTTGCTGTGACTGGGTAAGTTCATTCCGTATTACTTTTTAAGGGTTTTAGGATCAGTTTTTATTTAAGTATTCTTTAGTTACTTTGAAGATGACTGGGCTGAGTAATGCTAAAGCAATTAAGTTGGGGATTGCCATGAAACCATTCATTACATCTGCGAGCAACCAAACAAAATTAAGCTTAATGAGTGCGCCTGTCATCACTGCTACAACCCAGACTATTCGGTAAGGTATGATAATACTTGTCCCAAATATATATTCCGCACAGCGTTCACCGTAGTAGCTCCAACCAAGTAATGTGGTGAATGCAAAAATTACTAAACCGATGGTAACGATGTAGTTGCCGCCACTAATTCCTTGACCGTAAGCCAAAGTTGAAAGAGACGCGCCAGTTTCGCCGCTTGTCCACGCACCCGTTAATAAAATAACCAGTGCAGTCATGGTGCATATTAATATTGTATCGATGAATGTCCCCAGCATGCCAATCATGCCTTGGCGCACGGGGTCATTAGTTTGTGCTGCAGCGTGCGCAATTGGGGCGCTACCTAAACCCGCTTCGTTAGAGAAAACACCACGTGCCACACCAAAACGCATAGCAGCCCATACCGCAGCGCCTGCAAAACCACCCGTTGCAGCAGTGCCACTAAATGCACTGGAGAAGATAAGGCTGAATGCATTTCCAACTTCTCCAAAGTTGGCAAAGATTACAATTAATGATCCCGCTATGTAAGCAACGGCCATTACAGGTACGAGTTTTCCAGCAACTTCACCGATGCGTGTTACACCGCCAATGATAACCAGCCCCACAAGTATTGCTAACACAATACCTGTAACCATTGGATCAATATTGAAGTTTGAATTGAGTGCATCGGCTACAGAATTGGACTGAACCATATTTCCAATACCAAATGCTGCAATCGTGCCAAATAGTGCAAATAAAAATCCAAGCCATTTCCAATTATCACCTAGACCATTTTTTATGTAGTACATGGGCCCGCCGACATGTTTGCCGCGTGCATCGACTTCTCGATACTTCACCGCTAAAACCGCTTCACCATATTTTGTTGCCATACCAAATAATGCGGTAACCCACATCCAAAATATCGCGCCCGGTCCGCCTAAATATATTGCGGTTGCAACTCCAGCAATATTACCTGTGCCGATAGTTGCAGAAAGCGCGGTCATTAATGCTTGAAAGGGGCTAATATCACCCCGATCTTTATCGGCTTTACCAGAGAAAAGTAGTTTGAATCCATAGCCAATTTTTCGCCATGGCATGAGCTTTAAGCCCAAAGTTAAATAGATGCCTACGCCAAGCAGTAAGGCCAACATGATTGGGCCCCAAATGAAACTACTTAGCGTAATTAAAATCGATGTAAATGTTTCCATTAGATCCTCCTTAAACAATTTACTTTAAGTAGATTATTTTTTATAAAGATATTGCAAATTATATAAAAGCAAAGTTTTGTAATTCTTAGTTTATTTTGCTTTATTTATAATGCTGTAATTGCAGCAAGTATAGCTTCATGTCTTGTTTAACAGCTTCAAATTAGACTGTTTCAGGTTGCAATGCTACCCTGATTTTAAAGTGATATCTAATGGATCCGTCTCTAATAAGCAAACGATTTCAAATACAAGAAGTACCCGCCCAAGATTCATCCGATACGTTGAGGAAAGATGTTCAAGAGGGTCTGTTTGAGCGTCCGCGTAGTCTTCCGCCTAAGTATTTTTATGATGATGAAGGCTCAAAACTTTTTGATGCTATCTGCAAAACGCAGGATTATTACCCCACTAGAACAGAGTCGACATTGTTGCAAACTCATGTTGCAACCATAATTGATATCGTAAAACCGAATTCATGTGCAGAGCTTGGTGCAGGCACATCTGCGAAAACTGAAATAATATTATCTAAGTTAAACTCAAGTTTAGACACCTTTTCATATCTAAGTATTGATGTATGTGAAGAGGTTTTATGCGAATCTGCGCATCGCCTGCTAGATAAGTATGAAAATTTACGAGTTGAATCTGTTGTTGGGGAATATATCCCTGCAATTCAAGCTGCGCCAAAACTTAAAGGCCCAGTTCTTTATGCGTTTATAGGCAGTTCAATTGGCAACTTTACTGAGCAGGAGTCCATAGTACTTTTGTCAGCTATTGCCGAAAAAATGAATACGGAAGATTATTTTTTGATTGGCATGGATCGTGTAAAAGGCAAAGAAATTCTTGAGCGCGCATATGATGATAGTGAAGGGGTTACTGCAAAATTTAATTTGAATGTTCTAAATGTATTAAATTATAAGTTAGGCGCTAATTTTGATTTAAATAAGTTTTCTCATCAGGCGCTTTATAACGAATCATTGCAGCAAATCGAAATGTATCTAGTTTCACAATGTGAACAAGATATAAATTTTCCAACACTTGATAAAATAATTTCTCTAGAAAATGGTGAGAAAATACTTACTGAAGTAAGCAGAAAATATACTAAAGCGTCTATTAAAAATTTATTTGAAAAGAGTGGCTTGCAAGAGGTAGAGCATTATGAGCTTCTTAACAAGTATTTTTCACTAGTGCTAGCTAAAAAGAAGTTGTTGTAGAAACTAGGAAGCTAAGAGGTTTTGAATATTTTGATAGCGTATCAATATAAATTAGGCCCTCTAGTTAAGACAAAAGGTTTTCCATTAAAGCTTTTTGGGCATGCAAGCGATTTTCAGCTTCATCCCAAACTACGCTCTGTGGCCCATCAATAACTTCTGCAGTCACCTCCTCGCCTCGATGTGCGGGCAAGCAATGCATGAATAAAGCATCTTTGCTGGCCAAAGAAAGTAGCTCTTTGTTGACTTGAAAAGCTTGGAATTTTTTTTGTCTCTCGTTTTGTTCATTTTCTTGGCCCATGCTAGCCCAAACATCGGTAACAATAAGGTCAGCGTGTTTAACGGCTTGCCTTGCGTCATGTGTAATCATGATTCTGTCTTTGGCTTTATTAGCGATATCAGCATTTGGGCTGTATGTTTTTGGGCAGGCTATATTTAACTGAAAATCTAGTTGTGTCGCCGCGTTAATATAGGAATGGCACATATTATTACCATCTCCTATCCAGGCAACGGTAGCGCCTTTGATGTCGCCTCGATGCTCAAACCAGGTTTGCATGTCAGCTAACAGTTGGCAGGGGTGAACTAAATCAGTCAATCCATTAATTACGGGTACCGATGAGTGCGCGGCAAATTTTTCTACATTACTGTGTTCAAAAGTTCTGATCATTACCCCGTCAACCATACGCGATAAAACGCGTGCGCTGTCTTCAATCGGTTCGCCACGGCCAAATTGTGTATCTCTGGGCGAGAGAAAAAGGGCGTGGCCGCCGAGCTGTACCATGCCTGTTTCAAAAGATACGCGTGTACGGGTAGAAGCCTTTTCAAATACCATTGCCAAAGTTTTATTTTGTAGGGGCGTATGGCTGGTGCCGTTTTTAAGTATTTTCTTCAGCTCTATTGCGCGCGTTAACAGTGCCCGTAATTCATCAGGGTTGAAATCTAACAGTGTTAAAAAATGACGAGTGCTCATATTGAATTAGTGCTATGAAATTACGTTTGCGTCGTAGAAAAATCTTCAATGCAATTGACTAGTATTTCAATCATGGTATCTGCATTCGATTTATCAAATATTAATGGTGGTAGTAAGCGTATAACTCGTTCAGCAGTTACGTTAATTAATAACTTCTTTTTTAGGCAGCTATCCACTAGCTCGGCACAAGACGCATTCAACTCTATGCCAATCATGAAGCCTTTTCCTCGCACTTCTTTGATGAGTGTATTAGATGAAAGCTTCCTTTGTAACTCATTAATTATATAGTCACCTAGTTGCACGGCATTAGCGATTAATTTATTTTTTTCAATAGTCTCTAACGTGGTCAAGGCTGCACGACATGCTAATGGATTGCCGCCAAAGGTAGAGCCATGAGTGCCGGGAGAAAATAAATCAGCGATTTCTTTCGTTGCCATACAGGCGCCAATGGGCATCCCATTGCCTAAGCCTTTTGCAGTAACTAACACATCGGGCTGTATATTTTCATGCTGAAAACAAAACCATTTTCCAGTTCTGCCGTTACCCGTTTGCACTTCATCTAGCATCAATAAGATTTCATGCTTCGTGCATAAGTCCTTTAGTTTAGAAAGATAATGTTGTTGTGGAATAATAACCCCGCCTTCGCCTTGTATCGGTTCAACTAATATGGCGGAGATATTGGTATTGTTGTTTAGAATATTTTCAACAGCGTCAACATCATTGTAAGGTGCTCTTACAAAACCTGGTACAAGCGGCTCAAATCCTGCTTGTGCTTTTCGATTTCCCGTTGCGGTAAGTGTAGCCATAGTACGCCCGTGGAAACTGTTTTCCATTACGATAATGGCAGGTTCTTTGATATTTTTATGATGGCCGTAAACACGTGCTAATTTAATTGCAGCTTCATTTGCTTCTGCACCGGAATTACCAAAAAATGCAGCATCCATGCCGGATAGCTGGCAAAGTTTCTTGCCCAGCTTTTCTTGTAATTCAATTCGATAGATATTGGAAGTGTGCATTAACGTTGCGGCTTGGTCTGCAATAGCTTTTGTCACTTCGGGATGTGCGTGTCCTAATCCGCACACAGCAATGCCTGACAGGGCATCTAAATACTTGTCCTGTTTATCAGAGACTAGCCACACACCCTCACCACTCACAAAAGTGATCGGTTTGCGTGCATAAGTCGACATCAAATTGTTCTCATTCTTAGGCATTCAAATTTACATACTTTACTTAGGTCGAAAATAAAAACGGCAGCTCTAAAAGCTGCCGAAGGCGAAATTATACTGCTGCCTATAAAATAAGCAAAAAAACCCGACCCTAGCTGCGCTAGGGCCGGGTTTAGCTCTATTTGGTTATCTTATTTAAGGTTAGGGCAGTATTTAGAAAGAGCTTCTGGCCTAGAAAAATAACCCATGTCCAGGTGCTATCATGCAAGCAAGCATGGGTATAGATAGCAAAGTATTGGTTCGAGATGCGACGAATGCGATCTTTTTGGCTTTAGCTTTCTCATCATCACTCGCTTGCTTGATGCCAAGGACTTTTTTCTGGTTAGGCCAAATTAAGCCCCACACATTTAATAGCATGATGGTGCCTAACCATGCGCCGATACCAATGACCGTAATTCCATTGGTAAAGAAGAAGTTCTCCATAAATCCGCCAACATAATGTAAAGCTGCTGCACCGGTTAACCAAGTAGCAAGTGCGCTCCAGCGAAACCATGCTAGTGCGCGAGGTGCTACATATTTACCAATCGCGGCTGGTCCAGGTCCGTTACTGTCTGCAGCTGCTTCACCCAATGCTGGTACTTGTACGAAGTTAAAATAGTACAGTAGGCCAATCCAGGTAATACCTGCAAGGACGTGAAACCATACAATAAGTGACCAAGCGTTTAACGCATTTGGATCAAATGCGAATGCAATTATGATTGCAAGAATAAAACCGGCAATGATTGTACCGAGTATCGAGTTTAATGGGTTCATTGATTACGCCTCTCTTAGACTGAATATAGTTATTATTTGAATTATTATTCTGGAATAGGTCATTTTGACTTATTCTTATTTGCCAAGATTATAACCAACCCGACCTATAAACTTAACCTTTATTATAAGTGTATGAATCCAGTGCAATTAAGCCTGCGGATACGAATAACAAACGGTCAGGTAAGGTTATATCTGCTTTATCACTAAGATTAGCCTAAGGATAATAAATGTGCGGTGTATGTGGAGAGTTTCGATTTGATGGAAATGTGGTGGAGCCGCGAACATTGCAGCGCATGCTTGGGCCACTGCGATATCGAGGGCCAGATAACGAGGGTGTATTTCAATCCAAGGCGATTGGTTTAGGGCATCGTCGATTATCGATAATTGATTTATCGGCAAATGCTAATCAACCGATGCTAGATAGCAATACAAATCTTAGCATCGTGTTTAATGGCACGATTTATAACTATCCGCAGCTACGTGAACAGCTCAAGCAAAAAGGCCATCGTTTTGTTTCTACCGGTGACACGGAAGTAATCCTTAAAGCTTATGCAGAATGGGGTAAAGATTGTGTAGTAAAGTTAATCGGTATGTTTGCGTTTGCAATTTGGGATGATGTTAAACAAGAATTATTTTTAGCGCGTGACCGTTTAGGTATAAAGCCTCTTTACTATAGTCAAACTGAAAAACATTTTCGTTTTGCATCCAATACGCAATCACTGCTCGCGGCAGGCGATGTGAATACGGAATTCGATGAAATGGGTTTGCATCACCATTTAACATTGCACGCTGTCGTTCCTGCGCCGACTACAATTCTAAAAGGTATACGTAAAGTCCCGCCCGCTCATTACATGTTAATTAATCAACATGGGGAAGTGACTACCGAGCGTTATTGGAAACTTCGTGCAGATAATGTAGATGCTCATCGTGATGAAAAAGAATGGCTGCATGATATTCATGCTGCGTTAAGTTTAGCGGTTGAGCGTCGGCTTAATATTGCAGATGTCCCGGTAGGCGTACTACTTTCAGGAGGCTTGGACTCTAGTTTGTTAGTAGGTTTATTAGCTGAGTCAGGGGTATCTAATATACAAACCTATTCGGTTGGATTCGAAGATCAGCCCGAAGAGCAGGGCAACGAATTCGAATATTCTGATGCAGTGGTTGAAAAATTCTCTACTCAACACAATAAGTTTTATATTCAAAACGATGAGGTTCTGCAAAGACTTCCCCAAGCAATAGAGCAGATGGCAGAACCTATGGTAGGTCAAGATGCAGTGGCATTTTATTTGTTAGCCGAACAAGTCAGTCAGCATATTTCAGTAGTACAGTCTGGCCAAGGTGCCGATGAAGTTTTTGGTGGTTATTTTTGGTACCCATTAATGCAGGCTGAAAAAAACTTTTCAGTGGAAAGTTTTGCTAAATATTATTTTGATCGAAGTCATGCCGAAATGGCTGAAACATTACACCCGGATTTAATATCAGAAGACTTTACCTCAAAAAGAGTTGCGCAACTGTTAGAAGAGGCGAATACAAAAAACTTTTTAGATGCAGTGCTGCACATGGATGTAACTACTTTAGTTGTTGATGATCCAGTTAAGCGTGTAGATAACATGACCATGGCTTACGGTTTAGAAGCGCGTGTGCCTTTTTTAGATCATGAATTAGTTGAACTTGTAATGCGTGCGCCTACAGAATATAAAGCAAAAAGTGAAGGTAAGTATTTTCTTAAAAAGATCTCGCGTGGCTTATTGCCGGACAAAGTTATTGATCGTAAAAAAGGTTA
This sequence comes from uncultured Mycobacterium sp., assembly GCA_964196535.1. Lineage (GTDB taxonomy): Bacteria > Pseudomonadota > Gammaproteobacteria > UBA4575 > UBA4575 > JABDMD01. Next base: position 17,775 of record CAXMUG010000038.1, read on the forward strand.
TTTTCCTGTTCCTGCATTAAAATATGTGCGCGGAGAGTTTTTGAGGTTTATGCAGGATGTATTGAATTCTGATGCTTGTCGGCAACGAGGGTTATTTCAGGCTGAATATGTAAATAAGTTATTGAATAAACCAGAAGCGTTTATGACTCCATTGCGAGGTAGCAAACTTTGGCATTTAGCCTTATTAGAGTTGTGGTTGCAGCGCAATGTGGATACAGCTATTGCCAGCTAATATGAGCACAGTAAAATAATAATCAGATTATTAAACAATATCGGAGCTAGGTGAAATGAACGTATTAGAGCGCATCAAAGAACAAGTGGAGTCAAACTCAGTCGTTCTTTATATGAAAGGTACCCCACAAATGCCGCAATGTGGTTTTTCAAGCCGTACTGCAGAAGCACTTAAGTCATGTGGGCATGAATTTGCATATGTGAACGTATTAATGGATCCAGAAGTTTTTGAAAACTTACCAAAGTTTGCAGATTGGCCAACTTTTCCTCAGTTGTACATAGATGGCGAACTTGTAGGTGGATGTGACATTACTATGGAGCTACATGAAAAAGGTGAGTTGCAAAAAATGGTTACTGGGGCGGTCGCCCAAAAAAGCATTAAAAATTAATGCTAACTATTATTTTATAGTTGGTAACTGATTGCGCATATTCATAATTTTGCAAAATACATCGGCAATTATTTCAGCATCATAAACTGCCGCGTGTGGACTGCTGTTGTCTCATTTAATTATCGCAGTCGCAACAATTCTAGATAATGCAATTTGCCGATAAGTTGTGGCTATTATATGTAGGTAATCGCCTTCGGTGAAAAGTAGTTCTATATAAAAAATCTAATTTTTTAATATAATTAAAAATAGAAAACATAAAGGTTTTGAGTTACCCATCTATAATTTGGTTTCAGTTACTTAGAGACTAAATAGTGCGTCAGTCACGGATTGATGCCCCCTAAACCAGTGGTTAAAAATTAGTCAATAAAGCCATATCTCATTTCAGAATAATGGAATAATTTTGTATGTTTGGGTATTGGTAGAGAAATTTTTTAAACCCGTCACCCATGAATATGAGAGAAATTTGATATAAACTGTGCCCTAATTTAATAAAAACAAAATAAAATGGAATTCAGTTTTATATATCTAATTCCTATTTGGTTTATAGGTCTTTTCTTTTTAATTGTACTGCTTAGTTCGCTTGAGCTCGGTTATCGAATCGGTTTGGGTAAAGGTGGTCCTGGTAAAGAAGATTCTGAATCTGCTGGTGGTAAGGCAATAGTGGGCTCTATGTTGGCGCTCATGGGCTTAATAGTGGCATTTACATACGCTGCTGCTGTGCAAAGATTTGAACTTAGAAAAGTTTCTGCAATTGAAGAGGCGAATGCATTGAGTACTGCATATTTGCGTGCTGATTTAATGGCTGATCCAGGAAGTACTGAGCTAAAAGAAGCTATTCTAAATTATGCGCGCACACGGTTAACGGATAAAATTGATTTATTTTCTAAAGAAGATATTAGATTGTTTATGCAGAATACTTTGTCTGCAAAAGATAAGCTTTGGCCAATTACAGAAAAAATAATTAAAGAAACGAATCCAGGGCACAAGGGCAGTACCCTGATTGCTGGCATTAATAATGTTCTAGACATGCATACAAAACGGCTAGCTGCTGGCATAGATAAATTACCCCTTGCTGTTACATTGTTAATGCTTTTTATTGCAGCAGCATGTTTATCTGTAGCAGGCTACAATTCGGGAGTCTATGGGACCATGAGTCGGTGGCGTGTTACTGTATTTGCACTTGTTTTGACGCTGGTATTTTTTGTAATTCAAGACTTTGATAGACCAAGAGAAGGTTTAATTTATGTTCCTTTGGATAGTTTGTACGCCACCATTGCTGAAATGGAAGCAGACCTTAAAAAGTAAAGCTGCACATTCCAAGAGTTTTAGTAATCAGAACAGTCACATTAGTGATTTAAATAGTACTAACTATTTTTTATAGTTGGTAACTGATTGCGCATATTCATAATCTTGCAGAATACATCGGCAGTTTTTTCAGCATCATAAACTGCTGAATGGGCACTGTTGCTGTCCCATTCAATTTCTGCAGCCTCTACTATTCTAGATAACACGGTTTGCCCGTATGCCATTGCGCCAAGGCTGACTGTGTCTAAGCAGCTAAAAGGATGGAAAGGGCTATTTTTGATACCTGTGCGTGTTGCCGCAGCGTTGAGAAAGCCTAGATCAAAAAAAGCATTGTGACCGACGAGTATTGCGCGCGTACATTTATTTTCTTTTGCATGCTTACGTACGGGTTTAAAAATTTCAGGTAAGGCTTGTTTCTCA
>CAXMUG010000039.1:0-5635 GCA_964196535.1 uncultured Mycobacterium sp.
CTGCAGTCCCATAATCGATATTGGCTCGTAATGTATGTAAAGGCACACGACCTTCTCGATACCATTCACTACGCGCAATTTCTGCACCATTTAAACGGCCACCAACATTCACCTTTACACCTAATGCACCTAAGCGCATTGCATTACTAACTGCCCGCTTCATCGCACGTCTAAACATGATGCGACGCTCTAATTGTTGCGCAATACTTTCTGCAACAAGTTGCGCATCAATTTCTGGCTTACGTATTTCTTCAATATTAATCTTTACATTATTAATACTAAGTCCAGTTCTGCGTGCTACTTCTTTACGAAGCGCTTCTATATCTTCGCCTTTCTTTCCAATAACAATTCCAGGACGAGCAGTATGAATTGTTATAAATGCTGCTTTAGCTGGTCGATCAATCTGAATTCTACTTACCGATGCCTGTGATAGTTTCTTTTTTAAATATGCACGTATTTCTAAATCACTTTGCAAAAAATCAGCATAATCTCTGCCTTCTGCATACCACCTTGAATTCCACTCGGTGGATATACCTAAACGCATTCCAGTTGGATGTACTTTCTGACCCATGATCTAGCACTTACCTTCGTTTAGAGTTAACAATGTAGTGGTTTTACACATAAAACTTCTCGTTATTTTAATAATTTAACTGTCACTAACTTCAACAGTGATATGACTTGTGCGCTTCAAAATTTTTGCTGCTCTGCCTTTTGCTCGCGCTCTAAAACGCTTATGCGTTGGGCCTACATCTACACATATTTTTGAAATCTTGAGCTCATCAATATCTGCACCTTCATTATGCTCGGCATTCGCTATTGCAGAATCAAGCACCTTCTTAATTAAAACAGCGCCTTTCTTTTGGCTAAACTTTAAAATCTCTAATGCGCGATCTACTTTTTGGCCACGAATTTGATTCGCCACAAGACGAGCCTTTTGCGGTGCAATTCTTATAAAGGTTAACTTTGCTGAAACTTCCATAACGATTACGACTTACGATCTCCAGAATGACCTTTAAAAGTTCGAGTTTGCGCAAACTCGCCTAATTTATGACCTACCATGTTTTCACTAATGAGTACTGGTATATGTACACGTCCGTTATGCACACCAATTGTTAAACCCACCATATCAGGTACAACTAAAGAACGACGCGACCAGGTTTTAATTGGCTTGCGATCATTATTTGCCGATGCTATTTCAACCTTTTTCATCAGATGATGATCAATATAAGGTCCTTTGCGTAACGATCTTGGCATTATTTAATCTCTTAAGTGCTTATTTAATTCTTATGATTTATTTTTTATTGCGACGACGCACAATCAAACGATCTGTTCGATGATTCTTTCTTGTCTTGTAACCTTTAGTAGGCATTGCCCATGGAGATACCGGATGTCTGCCGCCCGAAGTTTTACCTTCACCACCACCATGCGGGTGATCAACAGGATTCATTGCAACACCACGTACGGTTGGACGTACTCCGCGCCAGCGCTTAGCACCAGCTTTACCTAACTTACGCAAATTATGTTCAGCGTTACCCACTTCACCGATCGTTGCGCGACACTCTGATAGAACTTTGCGCATTTCACCTGAACGTAAACGTAAGGTTGCATAATTACCTTCTCGTGCAACAATCTGGATTGCAGCACCAGCACTTCTGCCAATCTGCGCACCTTTACCTGGCTTCATCTCAATATTATGAATAATTGTACCTACTGGTATGTTGCGAATTGGAGATGTGTTTCCAACTTTAATTGACACTTGCATACCTGAAACTACTTCATCATTTACCCCTAAATCCTTAGGTGCAATGATGTAACGACGCTCACCGTCCGCATATTTCAATAGCGCGATATGCGCACTTCGATTTGGGTCGTATTCTAATCTTTCAACTTTCGCAGTGATTTCATCTTTATTACGTTTGAAATCAACAATGCGATAACGCTGCTTATGTCCGCCGCCATGATGTCTTGTGGTAATTCTGCCGGCATTATTTCTTCCACCGGTTCTACGCTTTTCATCCAAAAGCGGCTTATATGGGCCACCTTGATGTAAACCAGGTGTAGTTACCTTAACTACATGTCTGCGTCCCGGGGATGTTGGTTTTGCTTTCTGTAATGCCATAACGTTAGTTCTTTATTTACTCAAATCCACCAAAATCAATATCGTGGCCAGCTTCAAGTGTCACAATTGCTTTTTTCCAATCCGAACGCTTTCCAGCACGCTGTCCGAAACGTTTCTTCTTACCATTCATATTTATGGTATTCACTGCAGCAACCTTTACATCGAATAACTTTTCTACTGCTTTTTTAATTTCTTGTTTTTGTGCACCACGAATCACTTTAAAAACATGCTGGTTATTTTTATCAGCGCCAATAGCAGTTTTTTCTGAGATGTGTGGACCAAGTAAAACGGTCAATAGACGTTCTTGATTCATTGCAACCACTCCTCGATAGCACCTAGAGCATCTTTGGTAACAATTACATGTTCATATTTAACTAAGCTAACGGGATCTAAACCGCCAATTTCAGTTACATCTACAAACGGCAAATTGCGAACTGATAAATACAAATTCTTATCTGCTTCTTCAGTAATAATTAGTGCAGAAGTAACAGATAGTTTGCTCAACTGCTCTAATGCTAATTTTGTCTTTGGCTCTGTAACCGCAAACGTCTCTACAACATACAAGCGTTCTAGACGTACTAATTGAGAAAATATAGATGCATAGGCCGCACGTACCATTTTCTTATTAAGCTTTTGTTTGTAATTTCTCGGTCTAGCCGCAAAGGTCACACCACCAGATCGCCAAATAGGACTACTCGATGTACCTGCGCGAGCACGACCTGTACCTTTCTGTCGCCATGGCTTTGCTCCGCCACCTCTTACATCACTGCGGCTTTTATTTGCTTTAGATCCTTGGCGACCACCAGCAAGATATGCTGTAACAGCTTGGTGCACTAAATCTTCGTTGTACTCACGTGCAAATATATCGTCAGACACATCTACAGTAGTTTTAGAATTAGCAAGAGATAGTTTCATGATGATTTCTTAAGACTCTGTATTTTCTGCAGCATCTTGTGCCGCTTCTTCTTGTTCGTTAACTGGCTCTTCATCTGCAGGAAGATTTATTTCACTAGCTATCACAGGCTTAACAATTACGTCGCCACCTGGCGCACCTGGAACAGCGCCTTTTATCAATAACAAATCTTTTTCGGTATCAATTTGCACGACTTCTAAATTTTTTGTGGTGACACGTGCGCTACCCATGTGGCCGGCCATTTTTTTACCTTTAAATACACGACCTGGATCTTGACACTGACCTGTAGCACCGTGCGCCCGGTGAGAGATAGAATTACCATGCGTTGCATCTTGCATTGCGAAATTATGGCGCTTTACCGGACCTGCAAAACCTTTACCTTTACTTACCCCTGCTACAGAAACTTTTTGCCCAACTGAAAACAATGCTGCACTTAATTCTGTTCCCACTTTCAATGAATCAGATGGCATGCTTTCTAATCTAAACTCTCTTAAGCCTCGCCCCGCTTTAACACCTGTTTTTGCATACTGGCCAGAAATTGGTTTATTTATTCTAGAAGGCTTCTTGTCGCCATAAGTTACTTGCACAGCATGATAACCATCTGCTTCTGGTGTACGCACTTGCGTAATCCGATTTGCAGGCGCATGCACAACGGTAACAGGCACCGAAACACCCGCTTCTGTAAAGATGCGCGTCATACCTACTTTTTTACCTATTAAACCTAATGACATAATTTTGTATTACTTGCCTGTTAATCTTGCCTAATAAATTTAGGCCCAAGATTATGAAGCTGAACATATGCTCTGAACACATATTCAAGAATCATGGTTGTTTATTATTTCCCTATTCCCGGATAACCAAGGCCCGGCATGAGTTACCTCATAGCCGGGCCGTAGTAAGCCGTACATTATCACAAAAATCAGCGTGTTAGAAAACCATTTTCTCTACTCAATAAGCTATATTTTCTGAATATTTTCGTACTATTTAAGGTGTTATTACCGTCTATTCTTGTTTGCGTAAAAAGACCGCTTAATTCAGCTTGATTTGTACGTCCACACCGGCCGCTAAATCTAACTTCATTAGAGCATCTACAGTTTTATCCGTAGGCTCTACAATGTCCATGATGCGTTTATGTGTGCGAATTTCATACTGATCACGAGCATTTTTATCCACGTGTGGAGAAATCAGAATCGTAAAGCGTTCCTTTTTTGTCGGCAATGGGATCGGACCTTTAACCCTAGCACCGGTACGCTTAGCAGTTTCAACGATTTCACTCGCCGAACGATCAATCAGTCGGTGATCAAACGCTTTCAAGCGTATACGTATTGTTTGTCCTGCTGCCATGTTCTTTACTCTTCTGTTTTAAAAAATGCTTTAAGTTAGCGATTTTGCTAACAATCTCTATTCGATGATTTTCGCGACCACACCTGCACCTACGGTACGCCCACCTTCTCGTATCGCAAAGCGTAAACCTTCGTCCATCGCGATCGGATCGATCATGGTAACGGTCATCTGTACGTTATCACCCGGCATCACCATCTCGGTGCCTGCTGGAAGTTCACATGCGCCCGTCACATCCGTGGTTCTGAAGTAGAACTGGGGACGATAGCCGTTGAAGAATGGGGTATGACGTCCACCTTCTTCTTTGCTCAAAATGTAGATTTCCGCTTCGAATTTGGTATGAGGGTTAATGCTGCCGGGCTTACACAGCACTTGGCCGCGCTGTACTTCTTCACGCTTGGTGCCGCGTAGCAATACGCCTACGTTGTCACCGGCCATCCCTTGGTCGAGTAGTTTGCGGAACATTTCTACTCCGGTACAGGTGGTCTTAGCCGTGTCTTTAATACCCACGATTTCGATTTCATCACCGACATTAACGATTCCGCGCTCAATACGCCCCGTTACTACGGTACCGCGTCCTGAGATAGAAAATACGTCTTCCACTGGCATGAGGAAGTCACCATCAATGGCACGCTCGGGCTCTGGAATGAAGGAGTCCATTTCTTCTACGAGTTTGATAATAGAAGGTACGCCAATATCAGAGGTGTCGCCTTCTAGGGCTTTTAATGCGGATCCGATAACAATCGGGGTGTCGTCACCTGGGAATTCGTAGGTGGAGAGGAGATCACGGATTTCCATTTCTACTAATTCAAGTAGTTCAGCGTCATCTACTTGGTCGGCTTTGTTCATGTAGACGAGGATGTACGGTACACCTACTTGCCTGGCCAATAGAATGTGTTCTCTTGTTTGTGGCATCGGGCCGTCGGCTGCGCTACATACGAGGATCGCGCCGTCCATTTGTGCCGCACCGGTAATCATGTTCTTCACATAGTCGGCGTGTCCCGGGCAGTCTACGTGAGCATAGTGGCGATTCGGGCTTTCGTATTCTACGTGAGCCGTTGCTATGGTGATGCCACGCTCGCGCTCTTCTGGAGCATTGTCAATCTGATCATAGGCTTTGAATTCACCACCATGGGCCTCGCCCATTACTTTGGTTAACGCAGCCGTTAATGTGGTCTTGCCATGGTCTACGTGACCAATTGTGCCCACATTTACATGTGGCTTATTACGCTCAAACTTCTCTTTCGACATTTTCTTTTACC
>CAXMUG010000040.1:0-6305 GCA_964196535.1 uncultured Mycobacterium sp.
GTATTATGAGAAAATAATTATGTTAAAAATTGCTCAATTAAAACTAACCGTACTAACTGCAGGTGTATTTTCAGCTTCGCTAATTTTTATACTTCCAGTTGCTAATGCAAATGACGATCCTTTTAATATGCTTGTTCCTATCTCAAGCTATATGCTTGCAGAACACCATGGCTGTGGGCATGGAATAAAAAAAATGGATACCAAAGGTGATGGGCAGTTAGCAAAGAAGAATTCATGGCACATAAAGAACAACGCTTTATGATGAAAGACGAAAATGGCGATGGGAAATTAACTACTGATGAAATAAAGCACGGAAAGAATGGAAAATGCAACCATCACGGTGAAAAGAAAAGCAGTAGCGAAGCTGAGGGTTAAACAATAATTATGTAGCTATGCCGCATGCATCAAATAATCATTAACGACCTATAGAGTCAAATTTTTTAACTAATGTTTATGGATATTTGCGTCACTCAGCTTGAATGCTTTTAATATACTCAATTAGATTACTGATTCGCTCATCTACAGCTTCTTCATTACCTTCAATTTCCTTGAAATGCTCACCCCAAATTGGCATTTCTTGCCCATGGAAATCACCCACTCTACGACCATCGATAATATTATATACAGCTGTTTCAGGGAACGAACCTCCATTTATTTTACTAAGTAAAGTAAGATCTGTTGGAGTTGTTGCTAGTTGATTAGCCTTCGGACCATTTCCCTTACCATAACTCCCATGACAAGCTGCGCAATGTTTAGAGTAGTCAGTTGCACCAATACCTTGCTCTGCTGTGAATTCTGCATGAAGAGCAGATAGTAAAGTGAGCGTTAGGATTACAACCAATCCTATTGTGTTTAAAGTAGCGTTCATTGTTATATTTTATTAACTTACTGTAAGATTTATTTAATATACTTGGGTTTATTGCACCTGGATCTCTTCGAGATATAGTAGTAGTTCAAAAATACGGCCACGAACAAAAGTTCTTGTAAACCTATCATCCACATACAAAAAACTCTCATTATCAAAGCGATCACCCCAAATGGGCATGCTCTTCGGTCCATGTAGTTTTATATCATCTGTCCCTTCAATAATTTGGAAAACAGCCCTGGTTGGGAAAATTTCATTATTTTCTTTTTGCAATAAAGTGATATTTGCTGGCTTAACAATTAATTTAGAAGCATAGAATCCATCCCCTTTACCCTTCTCACCATGACAAAACGCACATGAACGTATATATTCAATTTTACCAGCATCGATCGCATCTTGAAGCTCTTGGCTCATTGCAGAATTTAAACATCCAAGCAACAGCACTAAACTTAGTATTAAAATGGCCTTAATAGCTTTATTGTTTGAGCTCATACACGTTACTCCATAAAAAACACCAAATATTTATAAAAATTATAGGCCAAAATTTCCTCCTAATATTGATTAGGAACAAACAACAGCCAAATATGTGTTTTATTAGAAGATTTTTTACTTGCAATAATAGCTAAAGCTCAAATGATTGGTGTAATTTAGGCATCTTAACTTTCGTTTGATTCAGCATTTTCGCTAAGGCATGCATGCTTCTTTCTTCACCATGCACCAAGAAGGTTGTTTTAGGTTTACCTGTTTTTGCATGCCAGGCTAAAAGTTCTGCTTGATCAGCATGCGCTGAAAACCCACCGATGGTATGAATACTTGCACGCACTGGAATTTCTTCACCAAAAATACGCACGTATTTTGCACCATCGATAATACTTCGCGCCAATGTACCTTGCGCTGCATAGCCAACAAATATTACACTGCAATTTTTACGTAAAAGATTTTGTATTAAGTGATGTCGCACACGCCCGCCAGTGCACATTCCAGAACCCGCCATGATTACCGCCCCACAAGCTATTTGATTAATGGCTATTGATTCAGAAGTTTCACGCGTGAAATGTAGCCCTGGTGGACTAAATACATCGTTACTTTCATGTGAAATTTTTAATGTTTCTGTATCAAAGCATTCTGGATGTCGCTCAAATATTTCTGTTGCAGAAATAGCCATCGGTGAATCAAGAAACACATTAACAAAATGTTTCATTTGGTTGTTTTTAATTCCTTCTCGCAAGGTGTAAAGAATTTCTTGTGCGCGCTCTAATGCAAAGGTTGGAATAATGACATTACCGCCTCGATCCATTGTTTCATCAATCACAGTGAACAATTCATCTATAGATGGTTGCAATTGTTTATGCAAACGATCTCCATAGGTAGTTTCCATCACAACGGTATCTACATGTGGTGGAGGTGCAGGGTCACGCACTATCATGCGTCCGCTATAGCCAAGATCACCAGAAAATAACAGGCGGTGATGATGATATTTTTCTTTAAGTTCTAAGAATATACTTGCAGACCCTAGAATATGTCCTGCATCAATAAAAGTTACTTGAATACCTTTAGTTAATTGAATGGGTTTATCATAGCTAGCCATACGACCAAAATACTCTAGACTATTTAGCGCATCTAACGTGGTATACAATGGCTCGATGTTGCTGTCACGCGTTTTACCGCCGCGTCGTCGAATTTTGCGTAACTGATAACGCGCCTCCTCTTCCTGCAAACCGGCCGAATCGAGCAGGATTAATCGCGCCAATTCAACAGATGCTGCTGTACTAATCACTTCACCTTTAAAACCTCTTTTTACTAGCAAGGGAATACGACCGCAATGATCGAGATGCGCATGAGTAAGCAATAAATAATCAATTGAAGCGGGATCAAACCCAAAAGGCTCAGCATTTTCTTCTACAAGTTCTCGCCCACCTTGATACATACCGCAATCAATAAGTACGCGCTTACCTGCACACTCGAGCAAATGACATGAGCCAGTAACGCCTTGATCCGCACCATGAAAAGATAGTTTCATTTTTATTTTATATTTTTCTAGATAAGAGTTTCGCTATTGCTCTCATACCAACACAATAATCCTTCCCATATTTCATCTGCTGTCTCAGCAAACCAGAATAAATCTCGATCTTCAATATCAATCACACCTTCATCAAGCAGAAAATCGATGTCAAAAGCTTTGCGCCAGTATTCCTCACCAACCAACACTACTGGTACGGGTTTTATTTTACGTGTTTGGATCAAGGTCAAAGTCTCAAACACTTCATCAAATGTGCCGTACCCACCAGGAAAAGCCACTAATGCTTTTGCACGCATCATGAAATGCATCTTACGCAATGCAAAATAATGAAACTGAAAACATAATTCAGGACTTATGTAAGGGTTAGGATATTGTTCATGCGGCAAGGTGATATTCAAACCAATATTTTTAGCGCCTACATCATGCGCACCACGATTGCTAGCTTCCATTACACCTGGTCCACCACCTGTCATTACTACTAAGCGCGAATCATCAGGACCATCACCAGCATTAGCAACTAATTTAGAAAACTCACGGGCAATTTCATAATAGTGACACTTCGCTAAAATACGTTCTGCTACTAAAAGTTTTCTTTTCAACTCTTTGTCATCTGGCCGCTTTGCTAATGCCGTTCGCGAATGCTTAACTCTTTTTTCTGCTGCTGCAGGTTCGACAATTCGCGTGCTGCCAAATACAACAATAGTATTTTCAATACCATGTTCTCCTAACAATTTATCTGGTTTCAGATAGTCAAGCTGTAATCGAACACCACGCGCATCGTCACCATCTAGAAAATCTACATCCTCGATTGCAGACACATAAGATGGGCTATTGAGGATAGCCTTCAGTTTATCTTTGCTTGCAGGATCTTCTACTGATGGTTTAGGTTTTTGCCAGGGAAGTGTTTCCTTGCGTTTAACTGGATCAGCTGGCTGTGGCACTTCAGGCCTATTATATTTTTTACTCATAAATGTAATTTTACTTAAATCATATTTAGGGTCTTGGCGGATTCTTTTTCCAATATAGAATAAGAATAAAACCGAATAACATTCCACCTAAATGTGCAAAATGCGCAATTCCTTGAGCTGTTCCAGTAATCCCAAACCATAATTCAATTCCGCCAAAAATAATGACAAACCATCGCGCCTCAATGGGAATCGGCGGAAAAAGAAGAATAAGTCGCTCTCTTGGATAAAACATACCAAATGCTAGCAACAAACCGAAAACACCTCCCGAAGCACCAATCGTTGGATAGAAATTGTTGCCCTGAGAAGAAACTAACAATTGCATTAAACCTGCACCCACCACGCAGACAAAATAATAGATAGTGAATACTTTAGAACCCCACAACCTTTCAATGCGTGAACCAAACATCCACAAGGCATACATGTTCAATAACAAATGCATCATCCCACCATGCAAAAATGCATACGTGACCAATTGAGTAATTCCAAATTGCGGCCTTGTTGACGCTATGTCAGGTCCTGGTGATAAATCCAATGGCCACAATGCCAATTCCACAATCATAACGTTGCCCATGTACATTTTAAGTAAGAACATTACTCCATTCACAATAAGCAATGACTTGACGACGGGCGGAACCGAGGAATATGGAGTAGCAAAATCTGCCATGTGTATCCTTACCTAAAAATAATTACTGTTACATACAATTGCTTATTCATCCATATGCTATTGAAACTACAGATTTTTTATAAATGACACAAATCTCAATTCGAACTATACTAGCACTTACTATTACCTATGTTGATGCATATCAATTAACAAAACCAATTTTTATATTAAGTTTTACTAAAATTATGATTGTAGTGATTTAAAATGACTTATGGATAATAAACACCATTTTTCAATTTGGTACTTTGTTTTTGCTTTTTTATTCATAGCTTATTTACAAAGTTTTTTTAACCCTCCTCGAGTAGAAAACCTACCTTACAGTGAATTTAAAATACTGCTTAAAGCTAACAAGCTAGAAAAAATACAACTAACAGAATCTGATATATCAGGCATTATAATTCTTAGAGATATAGATGATTATTTACCTTATGAAAGAACAGAAGCATTAAACATCAATGGCGATATCGAGCGTACATTTTACACAGTGCGTCTTGATGACACTAAACTGATTGATGATCTAGAAGCATCCGGTGTCAGTTTTGCAGGTAAAAAAGAAAATCGTTGGCTTGGAAATGTAGTTTCTTGGGTTATACCTGTATTATTATTTTTTGCGCTTTGGTCTTACCTGTTTCGCCGCATGGGAAGTTTAGGTGGCGGCATGATGGAGATTGGCAAAAGTAAAGTTAAAGTCTATGTAGAAAAAGATACTAAGGTTACGTTTGCCGACGTTGCAGGTGTTGATGAAGCTAAAGAAGAGCTCCAAGAAATTGTTAACTTTTTAAATGACCCACAAGGCTATAGTAAGCTTGGTGCAAGAATTCCCAAAGGTATTCTTTTAGTTGGGCCTCCGGGAACAGGAAAAACTTTACTTGCAAGAGCAGTAGCCGGTGAAGCTGGCGTTCCATTTTTTTCAATTAATGGATCCGAATTCGTGGAAATGTTTGTAGGTGTTGGCGCTGCGCGGGTGCGCGATCTTTTCGATCAAGCACGCCAAAAAGCTCCAGCTATTATATTTATCGATGAACTAGACGCGCTTGGACGTGCGCGCGGTATTAATCCTGCTGGCGGCGGACATGATGAAAAAGAACAAACATTAAATCAATTGCTATCAGAAATGGACGGCTTCGATCCAAGTAAAGGTTTGGTTTTATTGTCTGCAACTAATCGTCCAGAAATTTTGGACCCTGCTCTTTTACGCGCTGGACGATTTGATCGACAAGTACTTGTTGACCGCCCCGACAAAGTAGGACGAGTACAAATTCTTAAAATTCATATCAAGAAAGTTCACTTAGCAAAAGAAATTAATTTAGGAAGTATTGCGGCATTAACACCTGGCTTTACTGGCGCTGATCTAGCCAACTTAGTCAATGAAGCTGCTTTACTAGCTACACGGCGCAAAGGTGAAGAAGTTACTTTAGAGGATTTTACTCAAGCAATAGAACGTATTGTTGCCGGGCTTGAAAAAAAGAATCGTTTGCTTAATCCAAAAGAACGAGAAGTAGTTGCTCATCACGAAATGGGACACGCACTTGTTGCTATGTCATTACCTGGGGTAGATCCGGTACATAAAATCTCCATTATCCCGCGAGGTATAGGTGCACTTGGCTACACCATACAGCGCCCTACCGAAGACCGTTATTTAATGACACGAGAAGAACTTGAAAATAAAATGGCAGTACTACTAGGTGGTCGCGCATCAGAACGACTTATTTTTAATCATTTATCAACTGGAGCTGCAGATGACCTTGCCAAAGCTACAGACATTGCAAGAAGTATCGTTACACGCTA
>CAXMUG010000041.1:0-9611 GCA_964196535.1 uncultured Mycobacterium sp.
TGCGTGAATGTAGAAATACATCCACTACTTCACCATCCTGATCCACTGCGCGCCACAAGCACTTCTGTTGCCCTTGAATCTTAACGAACACTTCATCGATATAAAATGTATCACCGTAACCCTGGTGCTTTCGCTTCAATCGCTTGGCGTATTGAGGGCCAAATTTATTACACCACAAGCGTATGGCTTCATAACTGACTTCGATGCCGCGTTCCGCTAATAGATCTTCAATATCTCGATGACTCATATTGAATCGATGATAGAGCCAGACCGCGTATTGAATAATTTCAGATGGAAACCGATGACGTCTATACAAACTGGTTGATTTATTTATCTGGATATTGTCACCCAGATGTAATTAACTTTTCAGTACCAGGTGGGCTTATGAAGGGGGTAAAACAAACAAGCTTCTACAGCGTGAACGGGAGCTTTGCCTTCACAACGGACACTTTAAGATTCGTGTGTTCTATTCGTGGTGGCTACCTTTTTGGAAATGAGGGTATCGATACGGTTATACAAATTGGCAAATGCTCAAAAATATAAATGCGCGTCAAAAAATATAAAATATTTTAGAGGGACAGCCACAATCCTTAATATTACCGACCCCGATCGGATGCACCCCGCCCTTTAAATAGCCGCGAACCTAGATAAAAAACTCCTAATCCTATTGCGATTTAGGCGCAGGGATTACCCAAACATACAAATGTAAGGGCTAGCTCTAAATGTGCTGTCTGAGGGCTGTAAAACACCTGTAATGTGATCAAAACGTATATAGAAATAGCACTAAATAATTTAATAGAAAAACAAATAATTGCAGAGGCGGTTATTTATTACCTTTCTGGTTACTCCAGATTATATAAATAGCCACTAATGCAAAAATTAAATAAATTATATTCTCTATATCGTCTGCTTTTCTATAGTAACCAACCTAATATAACCATGGTTGCAACTAACACAGCTGTCATAATAAAAATATTTTTCCAGTACATTTTGCGCTTCTAAATTAATTTATTATCAGTTAATGCTTTATCGATCTTTTGTTTTTGAAGTACACCTGCTGCGCCTAAAACAGAAGCTAAAATGATCGAAATTGCTCCAACAAGAAGTGCTATAGCCAACGTGATGTCACTTAACTGATGTAGCACAGCAGACCAGTTTCCAGTAAGAGGATTAATCAGTTTTAAACTTGAGAGATAGTCAGGGATAACTAATAGTCTGCTGACCAACACAATTAACATGATGCTTGCCATCACTTTTTTCACAAAGTTTTCTTTTACATAGGTTGTTGCAATTACACCCACCTGAACGCCAAATAGTGAGCCAGCAAGAATGAGCATTGAAAGCCGAATATCTACATATCCTTCCCAGGCATACAACATGCTGCCACCCAACCCCATCACAAACGCTACGACTAATTCTGTAGCAGTGGCCATAATCGCTGGGACTCCGAGCACAAACATCATTGCCGGTACACCTATGAAGCCACCAACGGCAATAAATGCTGCTAATAAACCTGTCGCAAATCCTAAGGGTGCGATAATCAGTACAGAGACTTTTGCATCTATGGATCGAAGATAGACCATGGTGCCAGGGATATGAATGGATTGAACCCACTTCGCTAGATTTTGTTTAGGAGTAGTTTCCTCTTCTGTATTAAAAGTATCACTACTGCGCATAGCATCAAGAAGCATCATTCCACCGATGATCGCTAGTGTAATTACAAATATTACGGATACATAAAAGTCGGTTCCGATATCTCCATACAGTGAACGTATGTGAGTCATAACTTCCTTACCAACAAATACACCACCCTCTGCAAAGGCACCCATAATTAATCCAAGTTTGAGATCCACTTGCCCGAGCTTGGCGCGTTTGATGGATGCAACTAGTGCCTTGGGAAATTTATGGGCCATGTTACTGGCTACCGCAACAATTCCGGGAACACCTAAGGTCATCATGGCGGGGGTTAGTACAAATGCTCCACCCGAACCAATGAAGCCACTTACCAAACCACCTACAAAGCCAATTAGTAAAAGTGTAAAACCACTCGCTGCGGTGAGATCTATGAAATGTATGGCGTCCATGCTTGCTCCTTACCCAAGTCATTTTTCGCCTTAAGCCCTAGTGATTGCCATAAGTAGGTCGCAAATCCTCCATGCACAAAAGAAAATACGAGCGCAATACCAATTGGGATTAAAAAATCTATCTTTACTCCTTCACGAGTGAGCTCTGCAAAATGAGTAATCTCAGTCTGGTATTTAAATAAAAATAAATACAACATCGCACTTAGTATTCCAAAAATGATCATTTTTATATTTTCAGGTTTAAGTCGATCTTTCTCAGGCGTAGCAACATTTGAGAAGGCTAATGCAAGGCCGTAATACGGTGAAGCAGCTATTCCGTGTAAAAATTGGGAATACTCATTATCGTGTTGATGTTTTTCTGAATTGTTTGTATTCACATGCTATCTCCATGACTTCAGGTGCTTTCATAGCGCCCGACTTGGGGTAAAACCAAGTAATAAAAACTAGTTAAGGTCAGAAATGACCAGTAGTTTTAGAGATAGTGGTGAGGGGGTGCTCGTATGGAAAAGGGTGTATTTAGAAATAAATACGCAGTGTATTGCATTGTGTTATTTTGATGGGCACGCTCATTGTCACAATTAGCTGTTGGTATATATGACAGTAAAGACTCAGGATCGTCAGTGTCATTATCAGTATCGCTATTAGCATCTGCGAGGCTGATGTTCTCATATAAGAAATTGAATTCTGTTTCAGCAAATAGTGTCGTTTGGCTTGCTGCAATGCCTACTAGCAAGATTATTAAACTGACTATTTTTGCGAATGATTGAATCATATTTCATCTATAAAGCTTAATAAAAATCGTACTCTTGATCTTGGTTTTCATCAAGGCCTCATACTGGATAACCCCTATATTAGTAGTATCAAAGTCTCATTTTGTGGTTTAAAACCTGCAAAAGAATGCCCGCTTTGAATCGTTCGCGGATATTTTTTATGCTTTTATAGGACCAACAAAAAACTCGCGATATATGAAAGCCATATACATATCGGTGTAAAAACAAAAGCTATTCCACCCCAACCCTCCTCTTCAGCAACCTCATGTTCACATGCACCATATACACAGCTACATTAACTCTAAAATTTTTGTAAATATTTGATTTGTATCAATACTATTGATCATATGGAGCATACAGTTATCAACATACAGATATGGGTAAATAAATATGAAAATAGGCACTCTAATTTCTGTCGCTCTAGAAGCAATGGAAATTTTATCGAAACATTCAACCTATGATCTGAAGATTTACAGCGTGCCCTCTGCTAGCCTCAAAGCAGCGTAAGTTTCTACTCAGTGTTTACTGATACTCAACACACAAAAATTGGAAACATTGCAGAAGTACATGGCTCTGTAGTAACTATCAATTGCCAACAATTACCACCACTAAAACAAGCATTGTTTACACGTATAGATGGCGACACATATATTTTTGAAGTTCATCAGCACCTTGATGAGCAACATATACAAGCAATTACTTTACACAAAACTGCTGGATTGGAACGTGGAATGTCAGTATACGACACACAAGATCCTCTACATATACCGGTTACTCCTTCATGCCTTGGTCGCGTACTTAACGTGTTTGGTGAACCACTGGACGGTGGTGATCCATTAGAGACAACAGAGTTTCGAAACATACATAGTAAAGGAGTGCCCCTTCATCAAACCATTGAAACAGGTGATGTACTTGAAATAGGTGTCAAAGTAATTGATTTACTATGTCCTTTTATAAGGGGTGGAAAGACCGGGTTATTCGGAGGTGCGGGAGTTGGAAAAACTGTTTTAGTAATGGAATTTATGAATGCGGTTTCGGCTATTTACGGTGGAGTGTCCATATTTGCAGGCATTGGTGAACGTATTCGTGAAGCACATGAGCTATGGCTTGAAGCGAAAAGCTCTGGAGTTATTTCGCAAACACTCATAGTTCTTGGGCAAATGGATGAATCACCTGGTGTGCGATTTCGTGTTGGATTATCTGCACTGACCTATGCCGAGTACTTACGAGACACATTGCAGAAAGAAGTCCTACTCGTCATGGATAATATATACCGATTTGTGCAAGCTGGTAGCGAAATTTCAAGTCAATTGGGCCGAATGCCTGCGACGGTTGGTTATCAACCAACATTAGCAACCGAAATTGCTGAAATGCAAGATCGAATTCTGTCTACACGCGAAGGTGCTATCACTTCTGTTCAAGCCGTCTATGTACCAGCTGATGATATGACGGATCCAGCAGTAAGCACAATTTTCAGTCACTTAGATACAACTATAATTCTCTCACGGACACAGGCTGGAAAAGGAATATATCCAGCAATTGATCCGATACTTTCAAGTAGCAAGTTGATGAATCGATATACGCTAGGGGAACACCATTACAATATTGCTGAAGGTGTGCGTGAACATCTAGCTCGTTATCAGGAACTTGAAGACATTATTAAGATGCTTGGTATAGAGGAACTATCTGTTAAAGACCGTCGTATTGTTAACCGTGCACGAAAACTTCAGCGTTACTTTACACAACCTTTTAAGACCACAGCAACCTTCACAGGCATGCAAGGGGTTTCTGTGTCATTGCAAGAAACTCTAAAAGACTGCGATGCATTTCTTACTGGTAAATATGATCATGTACCTGAAGAACATTGCTACATGATTGGTTCTATGGAAGAAGTACAATGAAGTATTTTACGATAACTATACGAAGCACACAGCAGACAGACGACATTAATAATGTTTTTTCTTTTGTTGGCGAAGATGATTCTGGAAGTTTTGGTATTCTTGCCGGTCATGCACGCATCATGACCTCATTGGTTACTGGACTCGCACGTTTTAAAGTTAAAAATGAGCCATGGCAATACTTAGCCATGCCAGGCGCTATTCTATATTTTGTAGATAATAAACTTACTTTAATTACAAGGCGTTATTTAAAAAGCGCTAACTACGAGAAACTGGCAAGTGGATTGAAAGAAATTTTATTAATAGAAGAAGAACAACTAATCGATATGAAAGAAAATATTCTACGCTTAGAAAAAGAAATGCTAAAAAGATTGCGAGAAATCACACAAAAATAGACTAAGCGCACATGAAGAACGATAACCATTTTCGAAACAAGATAGAAATGCAAGCAAAACGAATGAAAAAAGCTGAGCACGAACAATCTACACTACTGGCACAAACAGCTTACATTGGTACTTTAGGATTACTCATAGTTTTACCTATCATAGTATGCGCATATCTAGGTAATTGGTTAGATTCTATGGCCGAGGGATATTCCGTTCGATGGACTGTAAGCTTAATATTCCTTGGCGTTGTAATTGGAGCTATGAATGTTTATATCTTTATAAAACAAAGAGAATAAGCCATGGAAAATTATGAATTATCAGCAAAGATAATATTCAATATTGGCCCGCTCGCCATTACGGAAACAATCATAACTTCATGGGTAATTATTTTTATTTTCGGATTCATAACTTGGCTGGCTAAAAGTTATCTGTATATTAAACCCAATGGAGTTCAGGTTGTATTTGAAGGTATTGTATCCGCAATCGAATCTTCGATATACGCAGTGGCACCTAAACACACACAACAATTATTACCATTTATTGGTACGTTATGGTTATTCTTAATTATCGCAAACCTAAGCGGCTTAATACCAAATGTTCACTCACCAACACGAGACCTATCTGCTACAGCTGCATTAGCATTCTTAGTATTTTTATCTACACATTGGTTTGGAGTCACTCAACTAGGCTTGAAAAATTATTTACGCCATTATTTAAGCCCAAGCCCTATTTTATTACCATTTAATCTTATAAGTGAAATTACACGTACTGTTGCGCTAGCTGTTCGTTTGTTTGGCAACATTATGAGTTTAGAAATGGCAGCATTATTAATATTGCTTGTAGCTGGTTTTTTGGTACCCATTCCAATTTTAATGCTGCATATCATTGAAGCACTTGTGCAAGCCTATATTTTTGGAATGCTCGCTTTAATTTATATCGCAAGTGGTTTGGAATCTATACAACTTCGACAATTACAGAAAGAGGAATGAACGATGCCTGATATGACTTGGTTTGCTTTAGCATCAACCGTAGCATCCGTTATAGGAATTTCTATCGGCGCGATGCTACCCGCCTTTGCTATGGGTCGCGCCATTAGTAGCGCATTGGACGCTTTATCGCGTCAACCTGAAGCTGAACGAGCTATTCTGCGAAGCTTATTTATAGGTCTAGCTATGATTGAATCTCTTGCAATCTATGTATTAGTGATTGTGTTGATTGTTTTATTTCGAAACCCTTTACTTGAATACTTACTGCAATAATGTCTAGACATATGTAATTAATGTCATTTATCAGATAAGGCTAAATTAGCATGGAAATAAATTGGTCAACGTTTGTTTTGGAAATTATTAATTTCCTTATCTTGATATGGATTCTGCAACACTTTTTCTACGTGCCCATCAAGAAAATCATTTCAAAGCGTGAGAAAAGCATTCAAACAAAGTTAGACGATGCCAAAAAGGCTCATGATAATTCCGAGTCGCTTAAAAACCAATATGAAAATCGTTTATTAGAATGGAATAAAGAAAAATCACAAGCACAAATAAAACTAAAATCAGAAGTTGAAATTGAAAAAACTAGACTCATGCGAGAACTACATAAAACCATAGAAGAGGAACGAGAAAAAGAGAAAATTCTACAACAACACAAAATAGAAAATACATTGCACCAAAATGAACGAATTGCAATAGAACAAGGTACGGCTTTTACTGCTAATTTATTATCTAAGTTTGCAAGTCCAGAGCTCGAAAATAAAATTATTGATTTCGTTATTAAAGAGTTGAAACAGCTACCAACTGAAAAGACTGATTCAATTAAGGCTAATTATGTAAAAGATTCAAAAGCTCCAGAAATAACCAGCGCTTTTCATTTAGATGATCATCAACGTCTGGGTTTAAAAAATGTACTTAGCAACCTAATAGGCACACCAATACAATGTAAATTTAAAGAAAATACAGACCTACTTGCAGGACTTAGTATTACCCTTGGTGCATGGGACTTTCAAGCAAACCTACAAACTGAATTGAAAGAATTTTCACAAATGAGTCATGAAGTTGCTAGCAAAAACATATGAAAGAATCGCTGCTCACTGATCAATCTCGTTGGCTCAAGAATTACAAATTCGAATTACGTATTTCAGAAATTGGTCATGTGGTTTCAGTGGGTGATGGTATAGCGTGGATTACTGGCCTCCCGGCGGCTGCGATCGATAATATTTTATTGTTTGAAGATGGAAGTCAGGCTGTTGTTTTTGATCTCAAGACTAATTTAGTCGGTGCGATACTGCTATATGAAACTCATGAACTCACGGCAGGAGTTACGGTACGTCAAACTAAACTCACACTAAGCTTACCAGTTGGTAATGGATTGTTAGGACGTATTGTGGATCCATTAGGAACACCCCTGGATGGCCAAGGTGAATTGAAAGGCATAAGTGGACTAAATAAACTCGAAGCACAATCACCGCCTATTACAGCTCGTGATTTTGTAAATGAACCTCTCTACACAGGTATCAAAGTTATTGATACCTTAATTCCAATAGGCAAAGGACAACGCCAATTAATTATCGGTGATGAGGGCCTTGGGCGTACTGCACTTGCTATAGATACTGTAATAAATCAGAAAGACAAAAATGTCTTTTGCGTCTACGTATTAATAGGTCAAAAACGTTCATCTATTATTAAAGCAATTGAAACTTTTAGAAAATATAATGCACTAGCTTACACAACTATCGTAATTGCAGAGGCAAGCGCATTACCTGGGTTGCAATATTTAGCACCGTTCGCTGGTTGTAGTATTGCAGAAGCTTGGATGCGTCTAGGCTTAGACACGTTGGTAATTTACGACGACTTATCTACTCATGCAAAGACTTATCGCGAACTATCTCTATTATTGCGTCGTCCACCTGGACGTGAAGCATACCCAGGCGATATTTTTTCAGTTCATGCGCGATTATTAGAGCGTACATCCTGCCTAAATGCTGCTAATGGCAATGGTAGCATGACTGCATTACCAATTGTTGCAACAATGGAAGGTGAAATCTCCGCCTATATTCCTACTAATTTAATATCAATTACAGACGGTCAAATATATCTTGATCATAATTTATTTGCTAGCGGGCATCGTCCTGCTATTGATATCGCGAAGTCCGTTTCTCGAATAGGTGGTAAAGCACAACATGTGCAGATAAAAACTGAAGCGGGACGTATGAAACTTGATTATCAACAGTTTCTAGAATTAGAAGTGTTTACTCGTTTTGGAGCGCGATTAGAAAAAAGCATGGAAATTGCAATTCAACGTGGTTACAGGTTACGAGAAATCTTGAAGCAAGAAGAGCTCTCCCCTATGTCAATAGAGTTTCAAATGGCTTGGCTAGTTGCTTTTAATGATGGACTATTTGACTCAGTAGAAGTTGATGTCATTGCTAAAACATTACGCAAGCTTGCTGAATATATACAAGAATCAACACTTTCATTAGATAACAAACGAGAAGAATGGGCAGAAGTGTTGTCTGATTGGTTCGAACCATATACTGGACAAAATCATGAGTCGTCATCGTAAACTTCAATCTCAAATTCATGATCTCAATGAGATAAAACAAATTATGGGCTCGATGAAAAATCTTGCTTACCTAGAAGTACGAAAAGTCGAACGTCTATATGATAATGCCCAACAAATTGTTAATGAACTTGAAAAGCTAGCTGCAGATTTTCTATCATTTCACCCAATCTTTTCATCGAAAAGTAAATCTGATGAACAGATCTGGATTTTATTTGGTACAGAACGTGGATTCTGTGGAAACTTCAATGAAGGTATCCTAGAAAAACTGGAAAGACATTTGGAAAATTCTGGAACTAAAGCAACAAGATTAATTCCAGTTGGGCAAAGAATTTGTTCTCTTACTGTAGACGACCCTCGTGTTTCTAAATACATTGCGGGGCCTAATATATTCGAAGAAATCACTAAAACACTTAAACAAGTTGTATTCCATATAGACTCCTTACAACAACACTATGCTTCAATATCTGTATCAGCGATATATCATAATGTTGGCAGTGCAAAAATAGAACATTGTAGCCTTTTACCACCATTTCAAGATGGAATAAGTAGGCGCTCATATTCTCAACCCCCATTACTTAATCTTGCTACAGAATCATTCTTTCTAGAGCTTGTTAATCAGTATATATTTTTAAAGCTACATGAAATTGCTTACGTATCTCATATGGCTGAAAATCTAGATCGAATGCACCATATGCATGGTGCAGTACAACACTTAGATGAAAAAATTAACGAAACTGTGCGTAAAAATAACTCAGTCCGCCAAGAAGAAATCATAGAAGAAATAGAAATTATGCTTTTAAATACTGATATGCCACAAAATCTCTTTTGAAAACATTTGTATTTTATTTTGAATAAAATAGGTGCGAACAATCATTTTATAGAGCTTATACTAATGAGGGTACTGAAAAGTTAAAT
>CAXMUG010000042.1:0-13867 GCA_964196535.1 uncultured Mycobacterium sp.
CGCAAATGGTTTGGACTTGCGCTATTGCTATTAGTGATTGGCGCCTATGCTTGGATTACACAAAAATATCATCATGTATTTGATTGGACACGAGATAGCCGTAATAGCTTAAGCGAAACCAGCCTTACGATTTTACAGCAAGTAGACCAAACTTTATTGGTAACCGTACTAGCGCGTAATGCGGCAAGTGAGCGACAAGCAATATTAAAACAGGTAGAAAAATATTCATCTGTTAATCCTTTTATCGACTTTAAATTTTTAGACATCGATAAGGACATCCTGCTGGCTAAAGAATTGCATTTAAATAACCCTAATCAAATGCGTCTTGACTACAACAGTCGTTTTGAAATTATAGATAAGGTTTCTGAACGTGAAATCACCAATGCACTGCAACGCTTAACGCGTCAAAATAGTCAATGGGTGGCTTTTTTAACTGGCCATGGAGAGCGAGACCCGTTTAATGAAGAAAACCAAGGCTACAGCACGCTCAAACAAACACTTGAAAGCAGTGGTGTAAAAATTCAAGACCTTAATTTATTAAAAACCACTGTTGTTCCAGACAATATTTCAGTGTTAGTCATTGCCGCACCACAAGCTACGCTATTAGCAGGTGAAGAAAAATTAATTTTAGACTTCGTCGAAGCTGGCGGAAATTTATTATGGTTGTCAGACCCTTGGCCTTCAGACGATGTTAAAAATAAACCCCTACCATTATTGGCTAAAAAGCTAGGTCTAAGTTGGGTTAACGGCACCATAATCGATGCTAATCAAGAGCTACGCACCATGCTTGGTATTAAGCACCCCGCTGTAGTGCCGGTGGTTGAATATCAGCAGCATGACATCACCAGTAAGTTAAAAAACCAAACGCTGTTTCCATTTGCAGCTGGTCTTGCAATAGCAACCCCAGAAAAATGGAAAGCTCAACCGCTGTTTTATTCGTTACCCCGTGCGTGGTCTGAAGCGAGTGCGCTAAGTGGTGAAAATATCGTATTTGATAACAAAACCGGTGATACTGAAGGGCCGCTATTAATGGCCGCAAGCTTAATCAGAACATTAGATAAAAAAACTATGCAGCGTGTGGTGCTGATGGGTGACAGTGATTTCGCGGCCAATGCTTATATTGGCCATGGTGCAAATCTAACACTGATTGTAAGTATATTGCAGTGGCTTGCACACGACGATCAACGCATCTCCTTACTACCTTACCAACCACCTGATGTATCGATTGAATTCAGCAATCGGGCAATTGCAACGTTAGCAGCCACTTATTTACTCATCGCGCCATTAGGTGTGCTGTTAATCGGCATATTTATTGGAATTCGGCGACGTCGAGCTTAATTATTTCTTGCAGTATCTCTATCGGCCTTCTACTTGCTATTATTTAGCTAAACGAATCGGCTAAACTAACCATGAAATTAATTTTGCTAGCTAGCGAGACCAGGCCTGTCGCGTTACAGTTATCTATATGAGTAACCATAGTTCAAATGATGCTGCCCCACCACTTGATATCATCGTGTGTGAAGATGCAGCCACTTTGCCCATACAACAACCGTTATTAACGCACCTATACTTTGGTGACAGTGGCGATACAAACCATGATTGCCTGTCTATCCAAACTGAATTAGAGCTACTCGGCTCTAATCTATTTGCTCAATATTGGTTCACCGACCAGCAGGTAGCTCAAGCACGCTACAAAAATATTCACTATGCGCATACTTCGCAGATGATGTTTGGGCTGATTCAAGTCCCATGCTCAACGGGCGAGGATGTTCAAGCCCTCACGCATAAGGCCTATTGCGAAATATATGAATGCCTGCAAAGTTCTGCATGTAAACATTTACTGCGTACCTGGAATTTCTTTCCACAGATCACTAATAAAGACTCACAACGAGCACCACAAAACCGTTATGAAGTGTTTTGTCATGGCAGATTACAAGCTATGCATGACAGTGGTATCAAAACACAAGTCTATCCAGCCGCCACAGTAATCGGCAGCCATGATAATAATTTACAAATCTATTTTTTAGCCGGCGATACTCCTGGCACAGCGGTAGAAAATCCACGCCAAACCAGCGCCTACCACTATCCAGTTGATGACAATCATACTCAGCCATTATTTTCTCGCGGACTTTTGAAAACTTGGGGACAACGTACACATTTCTACGTCTCCGGCACCGCCAGCATAGTAGGCCATGAAACCCTACATATCGACGATGTTTGTGCTCAACTAAACGAAAGCATCAACAACATAGAAACGCTAGTCGCACATGCTAATGATAAGCATCATACGCAGCTCAATGCACAAGACGATTTACTTTATATGAAAGTCTATCTACGCCATCGTGAAGATGTTGAGCAAATCAATCAAGTATTAGCTGCAAGACTTTCCAACACTACACCGCGTGCATTGTTGCTAGGCGATATGTGTAGAGAAAATTTGTTAGTAGAGATTGAAGCTTTTTATCAGGCCTAATTTTAATGCCAGAGTTACCTGAGGTTGAAACAACTAAAAGAGGCATAACTCCGCACGTTAAAAAACAACAAGTCCAAAATGTAGTAATCCGCCAAGCCAGCCTACGCTGGCCAGTACCACGCAACCTAAAACAAAAACTCAAAGATCAAACCATAAAAGATATTCAGCGACGCGCTAAATATTTATTGTTCGCAACTCAAACTGGGCACTTGATCATACATCTAGGTATGTCCGGTAGCTTACGCATGGTTAACAACCAAATAGAACCAAATAAACATGATCATATTGATATTGTTTTTAACAACAAAACTCTGCGCTTTCATGACCCCAGGCGATTTGGCGCTGTGCTTTGGACCAGCAAAGACCCTTTACAGCATAAGTTACTAAAACATCTAGGCCCTGAACCTTTAAGCGAAGAATTTACTGGAGAACATTTACATCATCTTGCACAAGCAAAAAAAATAAACGTTAAAACATTTATCATGAATAGCCGCATTGTGGTCGGTGTAGGCAACATTTATGCTAGCGAATCACTTTTTTTAAGCGGCATACATCCGCAACGTGCGGCAGGACGAATTTCCTTGGCACGTTATGAAATACTTGCCAAAAATATTAAACAAGTGCTTACCCATGCAATCAAGCTAGGTGGCACTACACTACGTGACTTTGTTCGTGAAGATGGCAAACCAGGTTACTTTGCAAATAAATTGAATGTTTACAACCAAACCGGGGAGCCTTGTCCGGTATGCAAAAACCCAATAAAAGTCCGCACTATTAGCCAACGCAGCAGCTTCTTTTGTGTACAGTGTCAACATTAAAAATGTTTCATGAGCATAAGTGGAAATTCTACTAAAAATAATATTAACCAACTTAACTGCAGAAATTGCTTGTCTTTTTTTTGCAAGCCACGAATTCAAAAAAAGCCACTACGAGGCATTGAAAAAAAACTACTACAACAGGCCAAACAATATTTTATCGATAGCGGTGAATATATAATATCGGTATATGAGTGGAGAAATTCTAGTAATGCGAATAAGGCAAAAACAATTTTACTCACTCATGGCTGGGGCGGCCATGCACTAAATTTTTCACACCTCGTAATAAAGCTACTGGAAGGCGATTTTAATGTAATCGCCTATGATAGCCCTGTGCATGGGAAATCTTCTGGCACAAAAACCAACTTGTTGCACAACACCCAAGCATTATTGGATGTAAGCCAGCACGCAAAATCTGTAGATGCATTAATCGGCCATTCTTTTGGCACCATGGCCAATGCTTATGCGCTTGATCTAACCAAAGAAACTTCGCATCTATTGACTGTAAAAAAATCATTCTAATTGCTGGGCCGAATAAACTTACAGATATATTTGCTTCTTTTACGCAAGCTATGCAATTACCATATAGCGTATTAGTTATTTTTCATCAAAAACTTGAAGCGATTGCCAAACGTAAAACTGAAAGTATGTCTGTCGTTGAATTTTTACAACGCTACACAGGCGAATCATTGGTAGTTCACGACCATAAGGATCGTATAGTGCCTTTCTCGGAAGCCGAAACAGTTGCCAATGGAATTGCAGCTACCACCTTATTAGCCACCACAGTTTATGGGCATTTTCATGTACTAAGCGCTGCCATTGTAATCGATACAATCTTTAATTTCTTAAACACTAAAACGACAAAGTATTAGTAACCCAAGCCAATCTAACCCGTTGGAATACACATTTCTACCGGTTATCCATTTAGTGGTCACTGGTAGTTAGGATTCGGCCACGCATCTTTATTTAAAGGTGTAACTATGTGAAAAAGCTCAACATATGTAGCTGAACAACTTGTTTTAACTACTTACACACGGCCAATGGATCTATCAGACAAGGAACGCTACTCAATCAGTAAAGTGGGTGAAGACACTTTTGTGCTCACCGATGCTGATACTTTGCAGACCTGGCAAATTGAGGTCCTGCGCAATAGCTATAAAGTAGAAAACAATGAGCCTTTGGCCACCACTTCCTGTCCTGAAAAGTAAACCTTCAAAAACAACGTTAACTCGTAATTCTACCCTCAATCCTAGCAACCACTTCTTGATAGGGCATATAGCCATTCACCAGCATGGCATAATGACCATCTTCCTCTGTCATCAAGGTGGGATAACTTTGCACAGCAAGTAGCTGACAAAGACTAAAGCCTTTCTCAAGTTCAACAGCAATTTCTTTGCTACTGAGATCTTCTGCAAACAAATTGGTATCTACTGAAAAATTGTTTGCAATATTTATTAACACTTCTCCATTGGTGAGATCTTTATTTTCAACATAGAAAGCATGCTGCAGTGCACGTAGGTATTCTAGTTCTTGCTTTGGTAGTTGTTTACTAAATGCTTTAATTGAAATACATACTAAACGGGTGTTATAAATAAAATTTACAGGCATTGCAAAACGAAAATCAAATGGTTGAGCTGTAGTTTGATTTACATTTTTCCACTGGCCTAATACATAGTTACGTAAAGCATCATCCATTTCTTGTGTGGTATCAATTCTAAAGGGAGTCAATACCAAGCGAATATTGTTTGCGGGATATGCAGCCTTGAGTTGCTGAATCACAGGAGAAAATCCCCAGCACCAGGAGCACATTGGGCTTACGAAATATACTAACTGCAAAAGTAATCACCCATATTTTAAGAAAGTTCTAATTTATTAATTACGGCCCAACTTGGGCTTGACCTATTCCACGTGGATCACTAGCAGCAGTAATCGTGTTGGTTTTTTGATCCCAGATAACAGCATGCATATTGCCGTAACTACGTCCTAGATCATTTAATGCATGGCCCATTGACTCTAATGAACTCTGGGCTTGTGAAGTTAAAGTTCCTGTTTCAAACTGTATTTCATCTGGTACAAATTGGTGATGGAAACGTGGTAACTGCACCATCTGCAAAGCACTAGCGCCTTCAGCAAAAGCCAAAGTCGATAACAACACCATACTAATAATACGGCTACCACCCGGTGTACCTAAGATAGCGGTACGTTGGCCATCAAATAAAAACGTCGGCGACATGCTGGACAACATACGTTTGCCGGGCTCAATAGCATTCGCCTCACTGCCCACTAAACCCCATAAGTTTGCATGGCCTGGTTGTATAGCAAAGTCATCCATTTCATTATTAAGCAACACACCTGTTCCTTCAGCCACAAATCCTGAACCAAAGTAGTAATTAATAGATAGCGTTGCAGCAACTTGATTACCCTGCTGATCTAAAATTGAAAAATGCGTAGTATTTTGCGCTTCTTCATTAAGTGGCAGTGTATTGACAATATCTTGCTGAATATAATGCTGGCTAGACGTTGCATGTTGCATACTAAAATCTGCAAAGCTTTTTTCAGCGTGTTCAGTTGACAATAATTCTTCTATTGGCATATCAACAAAATCTGCATCACCAAGATATTCTGCGCGATCATGGTAGGCACGACGCATAGCTTCAACAATTAGGTGCTTACGCTGCACTTCATTCATCGCTTGCAAATCAAAGTTCGACAACATATTTAAAATTTGCATCAGCACAATGCCGCCTGATGAAGGCAAAGCTGCACTGACTATTTTAATATTCTTATATTTCCCGGTTACCGGTTGGCGCTCAATAATCTTGTAATCTTCTAGGTCTTGTAACTGCCAAACTCCTCCAGCTTGTTGCACACTGGTGACTAATTTATTTGCAACTTTCCCACGATAGAAACCATCCTCACCATATTGAGCTATATCTTCTAAAACCTGCGCCAGGTCGGGTTGGTGTAGAACATGTCCTGACTGTGGAACCTCACCCTGCTGTAAAAATAATTCTCCGGTCTGAGGAAAACTTTTAAGACGATCAATTACGGCATTTGCACGCGAAATATAGAATTCACTAACAGCAAATCCATAGCGTGCTAAGTTAATTGCAGCGCTTAATGAAGTTTGCAATGGCAGCCGACCATATTGTTCTGCTATGTGAACCATTGCCGCTGGCGTGCCGGGTATACCAGCAGCCAATGGACCGTTAACCGATTGCGTTGTAGGTTTGCCATTGACATCAATGTACATATCTCGAGTTGCTGCATGAGGCGCAACTTCACGCCCATCAATCATTACATTGTGATCTTCAGCCGCCATATGTAATAACCAAAATCCACCGCCACCTAAACCAGAAGCATAGGGCTCTACTACTGCAAGTACGGCGGTAACCGCTACTGCGGCATCAAAAGCGTTACCCCCTTGCTGCAATATCTCAATACCCGCCTGGGTTGCGAGTGGATGCGCGCTTGCAACCGCAAATTTATCTTGCTGAGAGTTATTGAATGATTGTGGTGATTCCGACTTATCTGGAGATTCAGATTGTGTGTTGCACGCAAGTAACAAAACTAGTGTTAGCAACCACACAAAGGAAAAACGACGCATCTACGACCTATGGATTACCGTGCAAGTTAATCTCGGAAATTAACAAGAGGTTCTTGCTTTTAAAGCCTTTACTACTGCAGAAGAAACAAACTTAGAGACATCTCCACCCAACTTAGCAATTTCGCGCACCAAGCTTGATGATATATAGGCATGCTCTTCAGCTGGCGTTAAGAACATCGACTCGAGCTCGTTATCTAGCTGTCGATTCATGCTCGCTAATTGAAATTCAAACTCAAAATCAGACACCGCACGTAAACCGCGCAAGATAACTTTAGCGTTTTGTTGACGTGCAAATTCTACTAATAGGCCATCAAAATCACGCACTTTTGCATTTGGAAACTTTTCAAGCGCAAGTTCAGCTAGCGCAACACGTTCTTCTACAGGGAAAAATGGCTCTTTACTTCCACCCGTAGTCGCAACGCCGACAACGACTTCATCAAAAATACCACATGCGCGGCGCACTAAGTCAGTATGACCATTTGTGATAGGATCAAAAGTGCCTGGGTAAACTGCGATTAGTGCCATAAACAAATTCTAATATGAATGCCATTAATTATCGCGATTAATTTACGTTTTTGCGGCTAAACATCATTTACATACAGCGCATAGCGAACTTCACCGCTTACTTTTTCATGTACGCAACTTAAGGTCTCTAGTAGTATTTCGAGGCTTTTTATATGTTTTTGTTGCACAGCAGACTCTACATATAACAAACCATGAGCATTTAGTAATTTCTGCTTGAGTATCATGGGTATGACCTTTTCTAATAGGTCACTATCAAATGGAGGATCTAAAAAGATAACATCATATTGTTGATTTTCGTTCTGCAAGTAGGTCAACGCATTTTGGTTTCTAATTTCAATGGTCTGTGCCTTGAACTGATTTTTCTGTTCATTCAGCATAGCAGCGATACGCGCATCCTCTTCCACCAATACGACCCGATCAGCGCCGCGCGATATAGCTTCAAAACCTAATGCGCCACTGCCCGCAAACAAATCTAAACATGTAACGCCATTAATTTTAGAGGCCAACCAGTTAAATAAAGTCTCACGCACACGATCAGGCGTGGGTCTTATTTTTGGAGAATCTATAAATTGAACGCGACGACTACGCCATGTGCCGCCGATAATACGTAGACTATTGCTTTTCGCCAAACTTGGACCCACCAACTATAACCTTAACTAGCTTATTCGGTTGCAGATGCTTATTAAAAGCGCTACGAATATCATCTTCTGTAACAGCTGAAATTTTATCAGTAAAAGTTTCTAAATAATCTAACGGCAATTCATAATAAGCAATCAAAGACAAGTAACCTAATATGTCGCGATTACTGTCTATGCGTAGTGGGAATCCGCCGATGATATTGTTTTTTGCTGATGCAAGCTCATCTGCCGTTGGACCTTCACTGACAAATTTTTCGATGGTTTGCAATGCTACTTCTGCCGCTTGTTGCGCTTGATCGCTACGTGTTTGCAAACCTAGGGTAAATGGACCTGGTTGAAACATCGGGAAGTAATAACTATAGACACTATAAGAAAGTCCTCGCTCTACACGTACTTCCTTTACTAACCGTGAAGTAAATCCTCCGCCACCCAATATATGGTTACCTGCGTAAAGCGTAAAGTAGTCTGGATGGCCACGCTGAATTCCTAGCTGCCCTAAATAAACATGCGCCTGTTGCGAAGGATAAGGCACATAGATATCCGCTATTTCTTTTAACGGCCGCGGTTGAGCTAACGATTCAGGCTTAGATCCCTCTGCTAAGTTTGCTGAAATTTGTTCAGCAATTTTTTTTGCTTGTGCGATTTCAATCCCGCCTACAATCGTAATCAAAGCATTTTCAGCAACCAGGTATTGTTGATGAAAGTTCTTAACATCATCTAAACTGATCGTCTCTATGGTTTCTTTGAAACCCAAGGTCGGGTTTGCGTAGGGATGTTGACCATAAATAGCTTTATAAAAAGCTCGACTGGCAATATCCGCTGGCCGCTGCCCTGAATCCTTGATAGCAATCAAAGCCTGGTTTTTTAAGCGCAAAAAATCTTTTTCAGGGAAACTTGGTTGTGTAAGCACATCGATAAGTGTTTTCAATGCGGGCCCTAGCAATGCCTCATCCGTAAGACTGCGCAATGCAACACTGGAACGATCTAGATTTACACTAGCCCCGTATTGCGCACCCACATCTTCAAATTGCTCAGCAATTGCATCCGCATCCAAGGTTCCTGTACCTGTGTTTAGCAAGCTATGGGTTAATTGAGATAAACCCGAGAGCTTTGCATCGCGCCCACTACCTGCATCAAATGTGATTGCAACATCTAACATTGCTAATTCAGGCGCTGCCACAAATAATATTTTTACGCCGTTTGCAGTTTTCCATTGCTCGATTTGCGGTGCTGCCTGAGCATGACTAGCAACAAGTAAGATACTTAAAAAAAGTACGCTGGATAAAAGTCGACACAAAAATAGTGGGGAATGGGTGATTAATCTAAATTTCATATTCGTTAGCATCATTTTGAATTTATTGTTCTGTGTTGATTGTCGCTTACTTATCCGTAATTTGGTTTTCGAGTGGCTGTAACACGGCTACGGTGAGGCCTTCTTCAACTAAATATTTACGTGCTACCTCACGAACTTGCTCAGCAGTTATAGCATTGACACGTTGGTTATATTCATCCATAAGTTGCCAACCCAAACCAACGGTTTCCAAACTACCGATCACTGTAGCCTGTCTTTGAATTGAATCTTGCTGATACACTTCGCTAGCAATCACCTGCGCTTTCACACGCTTTAATTCTTTTTCACTGACTAAGTTTTCTTGTATATCCTTAATCTCTTCATATAACGCCTGTTCCGCTTCTTCAATACTGTGCTTCTCAGTCGGTGTGGCATCAAACAAAAACAATGTTGGATAGCGAGAAAAGATGTTGTACCCCGCGCCTGCTGCTGAGACTAATTCTTTTTCTCGAACCAACCTTTTACTCAACCTGGCACTGCGCCCCCCATCTAAGACTGCACCTAACACAGATAAGGCGTAAGGCTCCCACTCCTCTTCAGCCGTTGCTAATGAGGGCGTTTTGTAGCCCAACATTACATATGGCAATTTAGCGATAGCTTTAACCGCGACGCGACGCGAGCCAGTTTGAGGATGCTCCAACCTAGGCTTACTAGGTTTTACTGTGCGACCCTCAAGCCCACCAAAGTACAGCTCAGCCATCGCAAACACATGCTCAGGGTCTACATCTCCTACTACTACCAATGCCGCATTATTCGGCGTGTACCAACGTTGATACCAGTCTGCTAAGTCTTCAATTTCAAGATTATTCAAATCATCCATCCAGCCAATGATCGGATGGTGGTAAGGATTATTTATAAAAGCGGCTGAATACAGTTGCTCGTATACCAATGCATTAGGATTGTCGTCGGTACGTAAGCGTCGCTCTTCTTTAACTACTTCAAGCTCACTATTGAAATCTTCCGGTGATAAAACCAGATTCAACATGCGATCAGATTCGAGCTCAAAACTTGTCTCCAAGTTATCTTTACCCATCAATTGGTAATAGGCGGTGTAATCGCGTCCAGTAAAGGCATTATCGCGCGCGCCTATCTCTGCTACAGTAGAAGAAAACGTTCCAGAAGGATATTTTTCGGTACCTTTGAACATCATATGTTCTAGTACGTGGGACACTCCAGTGATGCCACTATGCTCTTGTGCTGAGCCGACACGATACCAAACCTGTGAAATCACAACTGGAGCACGATGATCTTCTTTGACGATCACTTTCATTCCATTTTTAAAAGTCTTTTCGTGTGTACCACTTGAACTTTCCGTAATGGCAGTTTGATTATCAATTTCTGGGGCAACAGTAGATTTGTCAGATAAACTAGAGCAGCTCGCTACTATAAATAGTAGCGGTAAAATTTTTATTAGCTTCATTTGTTCCGTGTGAATGTACTTGATGTTAGGATTAGCGCCGATTTATATACAGCAGTATTTCTTAGACCATACTATAAACATTCGTTCAAAATCTATGCCTGAAATTATTTTAAGCGGGTTTGCCTGATGACCGATGCAGGAGTTTTCCAACGCTTACGCAATGGTTTGTCCAAAACCAGCGATGCCTTGACGGAAGGTTTAGCTTCAGCTGTTCTGGGTAAAAAAGAACTTGACGACGATTTGATCACTGAAATAGAAGATCGCCTGGTGATGGCTGATGTTGGTATCGAAACCACTAATAAAATTATTACCGATCTTGTAGCGCGCGTGAGCCGCACTCAACTCACTGACGTTGAAGTCCTTTATGAAGCTCTGCAAGAAAGTATTGCGGAAATCCTTATACCCTGTAACAAACCTCTGATTATGGGCAGAATTCAGCCTTTCGCCATTTTAGTGGTAGGGGTGAATGGGGCAGGCAAAACCACCACTATAGGGAAAATCGCACAACGTTTGGTGGAGTATCGACAATCTGTATTGCTGGCGGCAGGCGACACCTTTCGGGCTGCGGCAGTAGAACAGCTGCAAGAGTGGGGCAAAAGAATCAATACGCCTGTTATTGCGCAAAAAAGTGGTGCCGATAGTGCGGCAGTGGTATTCGATGCCTACCAATCGGCTAAAGCGCGTAATGTGAATGTATTAATTGCCGACACCGCCGGCCGCTTACATACTCAACAAAATTTAATGGAAGAGTTACAAAAAATTAAACGTGCGCTACAAAAAATTGACCCCGAAGCTCCACATGAAACACTGCTAGTGTTAGAAGGCGGCACCGGACAAAATGCAATTAACCAGGCGGTTGAATTCCATCAGGCTTTAGGGGTTACGGGTATAGCGATTACAAAATTGGATGGCAGCGCAAAAGGTGGCATCGTATTAGCGATCGCGGACAAGTTGCAAATACCTATTCGCTACATTGGTGTAGGTGAGGCGGTAGAAGATTTACGTGTATTCAATGCACACCAATATGCAGGCGCCTTACTTGGGCGCGAGCCAATAACTGCCGAAATAACATAAAACAATAATTTCATAAGTAGGCATGACGCAATGATCGAGCTGCAAAATGTTACTAAGCGTTACCCGGGCAACCGCGAAGCATTAACACATCTGGATTTAACCATCGAGCAAGGTGAAATGACTTTTCTTACCGGCCCCTCAGGAGCAGGAAAAAGCACACTTCTCAAACTCATCGCCGCAATCGAAAGACCCACCCGCGGACAAATATTTATTAATCGAAAAAATATTACTCGCATACCAAAACGTAAAGTACCCGCATTGCGCAGACACATGGGGGTAGTGTTTCAAGACCACCACTTACTACATGATCGAAATGTTTTTGATAATGTTTCACTGCCATTGCAAATAGCAGGCTTCGCGCAAGTGGACATCAATCGCCGCGTACGCGCCGCACTTGATAAAGTTGATTTACTTGATAAAGAACAGATGATGCCCATAACTTTATCTGGTGGTGAACAACAACGTGTTGGCATTGCCCGAGCAGTAGTGCATAAACCAGCCATCTTATTAGCTGACGAACCGACGGGAAACCTTGACCCAGAGCTTTCTGCAGAAATTATGCGTTTATTTAGCGACTTTAATCAAGTTGGCGTTACCGTACTGATTGCAAGTCACGATTTAGAACTTATTAAACGTATGCAAAAACGTATTATTCGCCTACGCGCGGGTGAATGCGTAGACTCGCAAGGTCTACAAGATGCACAAAACTATAAAATCCTGAATTAGCGCATGGTTAGAGCCAGACATCAGCAACCGCTTGCCAGACCAAGTATAAAAACTCGTTCGCGTGCATATGTGCGTGACCATGTACGTGTACTTCTATTTAGCTTAGGCAAACTTTATCGAACTCCTTTTGCCACTACCTTTACGCTGTTAATGATTGCTGTAGCACTCGCATTACCGGCGTGCTTATATGTATTACTCAATAATCTACAATCGGTCACCCACAAATGGGATGATGCAGGCCAGATTTCACTGTTCTTAGCTACCGGAACTTCTGAACAAGCGATAAAACAATTAAAAAATAAGCTTACAGACCATGCACAAGTAGCAAATGTTGACTATGTTTCAGCAGATTTAGCACTAAGAGAATTTAAAGAACGTAGCGAGTTTGGTGAATTACTAGAAGGCTTACCAAGCAACCCATTGCCTCCAACATTAGTGGTTACTCCTATCGAATCAGCTAAACAAAGTGACTTTTTGAACAAACTTAAAAAAGAGTTTCAATTATTTTCTAATGTTGAGCAAGTACAATTAGACATGCAATGGTTACAGCGCTTACAAGCTATTACCGACATAATCCGCCGCGCGATTACTGCTATCGGTATCATGCTGGGACTTTCGGTTTTATTGGTAGTTGGTAACAGCATTCGCTTAGATATTGAAAATCGCCGTGCAGAAATTGAAGTCACCAAATTAATTGGTGCAACGGACCGATTTATTCGCCGGCCTTTTTTATATGGCGGCATGTGGTTTGGACTGCTAGGCGGAATACTTGCTCTACTATTAGTGTTTATCGTACTACTCGTAATACGCCAACCTGCGCAAGATCTAATAGGGCTCTACAAAAGTGATTTTCACCTAATGCTACCGAGCTTTGCACAATGCATTTCGCTCATTGGGAGCAGTGTTTTTTTAGGCCTGTTTGGTTCCTGGCTAGCGGTAGGGCTTCGCATTGCCAAAATTCAACCAAGTTAATTTCAACTAGATCTATCTTTAACTGACAGATGTTTGCTGCCACCAAGGCGCGCGAAAGCATGTCTTTTTAATAATTTAAAGTAGATGTTTCTAGCTTCTTCAAGATTGAAAATTGGTTCCACACTCTTATCAACATCGTTACCAGAAAAAATTTGGTTCGTACCGGAATCCTAATTTCGGTACTGACTAGTTAAGTGATTTGAACGTGTAATTACAGTAGTCACATGGCTATAAGCCATTGATTACTCGTTGTGAAGAAGGCACAT
>CAXMUG010000043.1:0-4497 GCA_964196535.1 uncultured Mycobacterium sp.
ACCTGCCGCATATGGTCCTACACGGTAGCTTGGAATCGGTACGTACATGGTGTCTTCTGCTAACACTGATGTGCTAACAGCTAGCATCGATCCTAATGCTACCACTAACGTTAATAGTCTTTTCTTCATGTGTGCTCCTCCTATCCTTCAAGTACATGAGGTCATTTATAAACCACAAGTCTTAAAACATGGGTTGGTTTGATTGGCGAAAAAATTTTCACCCTAAATGTTGTAAAAAAATAACTTTTTCACAGTTACTTTATAGACCACATAGGCTAAAAGAAGTTTAGACTCTATATGTCTTATGGTCAGTTTAGCTATTGCGCGATGGAATGCAAGGCAAAAGTGAAAGCTTAGAGGATGAACAGGTGGTAGATATATATATATATTAAAATACTAAATACATAATATTACCCGTATAAAAAATATGGTTAGTAATATTAGCTTACAAAATACATTAAGGAATATGGTTATAAACTGTGCTGCTTGTAAAAGTTAGTACTTAAGTTAGATTCAACCTTAAGGAACGCATCGATAAATAGCAAAAGTTTGTTCACCATTATCAATTCTTGAAATGGGAGATACCGTATCGCCGCCCATATTAACTGAGCTATTGCGCGCTAAAATCTGCAGTTCTTTAGCGATAACAGTGGGTTGTCTTGGTACTGTCATCAATGTGGGTTTTACTCGTACTGTCGTTGCGCCACGTTTTTGACAATTTGCAACTTCTCCAGAACTTAATAAGCGTGCCTTTTCGCCACCATGCGTAAGTTTTACGCTTGCGCAAGCACTGAATGTCAAAGTGACTAATGTAATAAATGAAACAAGAAAATATTTATGCAACATGCTTAGACCTAATGATATACGTGGATTGAATTATACTCTTTAGTAGACGACAGACTACTAGAAGTTCTTCGTACTTGTTAGTTAGCGAATTAATTAAATAGTCTCCTATTAATTTCATGCAATTAGTGAACGATAATTTTTTCTTTAAGAAAATGGATTAGATTATCGATGGGTACTTGTTGGGAGTCTGCATCTGCGCGGCCCTTATATTCAATATTGCCTTCTTTTAAACCGCGGGCACCAACTACGATCCGATGCGGAATACCCATAAGTTCGTGATCAGCAAACATCAATCCTGCACGCAAGTCTCGGTCATCAAAAAGAACTTCTATCCCTTCATCTTGAAGCTCTGTGTATAAATGTTCACAGGTTGATTGCACTTGTTCGGACTTTTTCAAATTAATAGGAACGAGAGATAGATGAAATGGCGCGATAGCTTGTGGCCAAATAATTCCATTTTCATCAAAGTTTTGCTCAATGGCAGCTGCAACCACCCGAGTGACACCAATCCCATAACAACCCATAGTTACAGTTTGATCCTTGCCGTCGGCTCCTAGTACGCTAGCTTTGAGTGCTTTACTGTATTTGTTTCCTAATTGAAATATATGTCCTACTTCGATGCCGCGTTTAATTGAGACGGTGCCTTTGCCATCAGGGCTGACATCACCATCAACAATCTTGCGTAAATCCACACTGGATGAGTCGTTAAACTGTTTACAATCTCGCTGCCAATTTGCACCTAGATTATGATAACCATCCTCATTTGCCCCACAGACAAAATTCGACAATGCCGTTGCTGCATGGTCAATTAAAATTGGAATGTTTAAGTCTAGAGGGCCAATCGAACCCGGTTTGCAGTCAAGCTCAGCCTGAATGTCTTTTTCGCTAGCAAATTCAAGTGGCTCGGCAACACCATCAAGCTTTTGTGCTTTAACAGGGTTTAGTTCGTGGTCGCCGCGTAGTGCTAATGCAATTAAGGTGTCTTCCTCACCTTTTACGATCAAGGTTTTAACTACATGTTCAGGGTTAA
This sequence comes from uncultured Mycobacterium sp., assembly GCA_964196535.1. Classification (GTDB taxonomy): domain Bacteria; phylum Pseudomonadota; class Gammaproteobacteria; order UBA4575; family UBA4575; genus JABDMD01. The sequence goes on from CAXMUG010000043.1 coordinate 1,877, forward strand.
TGTCGAGAAACTTGCACACCTGTTCTATACTGTGTTGATTGGGTGTTGCAATCTTTTCTAATTCTGCTTGGCTTGTGGCGGCAAGCTCATTTGGCTTAAATGTAGGGGCTAATTCAACATTTGCGGCGTATTCACTTTGGTCTGAAAAAGCAATCGCATCTTCGCCAGACTCTGCTAACACATGAAACTCATGCGAGGCATTGCCACCAATACTTCCGGTATCCGCTTCTACAGCGCGAAAATCGAGACCTAAACGAGTAAAAATATTTTGGTAAGTGTCAAACATAATTTGATACGTACGTTCAAGGCACTCTTTGTTAGTGTGAAAAGAGTAGGCATCTTTCATGCTAAATTCTCGTGCACGCATTACACCAAAGCGCGGACGGATTTCATCGCGGAATTTGGTTTGTATCTGGTAAAAGTTAACCGGTAGCTGTTTGTAACTGTGCACTTCATTTCGTACAAAGTCAGTAATTACTTCTTCATGAGTAGGGCCGTAACAAAATTCGCGCTTATGGCGATCGTGCAAGCGCAATAGCTCTGGTCCATATTGCTCCCAACGTTCTGATTCTTGCCAAAGCTCAGCAGGTTGAATGGAAGGCATGAGCACCTCGATTGCACCTGATTTATTCATTTCCTCACGAATTATGCTTTCTACTTTGCGTAAGGTGCGGAGCCCAATAGGCATCCAGGTATACAGCCCTGACGCAAGACGTCGGATCATTCCGGCGCGCAGCATAAGTTGGTGACTGATGACTTCTGCATCAGCGGGTGATTCTTTAAGAGTAGAGAGAAAAAACTGGCTTACACGCATGAGATAAAAATAGGATTAATAAAAATAAACTTAAATGGTTAAGCCACATAGTAACAAGAAGTCGCCACGATCTATATCGTGGCGATTAAATTTAATTTAAGGAAGATTAATGTTTGCTAGGGAGATCTAGCTGCAGAATTCAGAAACTTGTTCTCGAGTTTCTTGTATTTTGCCTTGGCGTTCGTCTTCGCTAAGTTTGCGATAAATATCGCCATCTTTTAGGGTCACCTGACCGCGGCTAGTGAGGGATTCCATATTTTTTGTGGCAATTACACAGTTTTCAGCTTTAATTTTATTGCTTTCTTGTGTTACCTTTTTGTCGGCTTCACTTTGTTTTCGTTCTTCGCGACGTTCTTCAAAGCTATTGCCTGAATTCGAAGCGTCTGGATCCGCTTTAGCGACAGATGTATTAATTCCGGCCTCATCTTGATATACCACTTCAAATTCAATACCTGGCGCTGGGGGAGTCTGGCTATAAAATATTCTGCCCTCATCACTCCACTTATAGACAGGAGCGGCATGGGCTGCAGTCCCAAGAGTTAGAGCTAAACTTACCGCAAGAAGAATCTTTGAAATCATGATGTGTAAAAATCTAAAATTGAAGTAGCAACAGTCTAGCAAAAATGGGTTGTATTTTGGTGAATACCGTTTTTGCAGGAGGTTAGGCGGGGTCATTCTGTCGACGAAGTTATTTGATATTTGTTCTTTTTCACCGAAATGTGAACTACGTAACTGCTTGTTTTATGCCCTCTTATGACACGGCCAAAGGTGAAGAAAGGTTAAAATTCATGAGACTTCTAGAGGGTTTCTGGTGCTATACTAATTACCCATAAAAAAAATCAATTAGGCTTCAAAGAGGTCTCCATGGCGGATCGACGATTACAGGTATTTTATACAGTTGCGAAACTGCTGAGTTTCACCAAAGCAGCTGAAACACTGCATATGACCCAACCCGCAGTTACCTTCCAAGTACGTCAACTGGAAGAGCATTTCAATACACGCTTATTCGACCGCACACATAATCGTGTCACCCTGACGGAAGCGGGTCGCAAATCTTATGAATATGCAGAAGAGATTTTCGAGCTCTACGCTGAAATGGAAAACGCAATTAAAGAGTTAACCGGAGATGTTAGTGGCGTTTTAACGTTGGGTGCTAGTACTACGATAGCTGAATATATGTTGCCAAATTTGCTGAGTGGTTTTACTAAAGAGTTTCCAGATATTCAGTTGCGGCTTAAGGTTTCAAATACTGAAGGCATTGTCTCGATGATTGAAAATAGCATGATCGATTTAGGCATTGTTGAAGGACCTGTTACTAATAAAAATTTATTGGTTGAAGAATGTCGTAAAGACTCCTTGGTGGTAATTGTTCCTAAAAGTCATGAGCTGGCATCTAAAACTTCTATATCCATGGAAGATTTGCTGCATTACCCATTTATAGGTCGAGAAGAGGGCTCGGGTACACGAGAAGTTATTATGGACTATATAGTAAGCCAGGGTTTGGATCGTAATAATCTTAACCTTAGTTTAGAACTGGGTAGCCCTGAGTCTGTAAAAGGTGCTGTCGAAGCAGGTATGGGAGTTTCTATCGTCTCAAATGTTACGATAGAAAAAGAACTTAAGCTTGATAGTATTGCTAAAGTTGATTTAGACCCACCACTTGAAAGACCTTTTTCCTTTGTACGCCAACGACAAAAATTTCGTTTGAATGCTATGGAGCAGTTACTAGAATTTGCGCGTGGTTACTGTAGCTCCCCAAAGTAGGTTAAATAGTGTGGTTGTGATCAAGAAATGCAGCCTTTCCAAT
>CAXMUG010000044.1:0-2203 GCA_964196535.1 uncultured Mycobacterium sp.
CTTCAATCTAAATCAATTCTGTCTGGAACAAAACTTCTTCGATATTATCAGATCGAATTAAGGTTGAATGCAATTTTTAAAGATGGATTGACTGAAACTGTCCCACTAGTCCCTGTCAAAGAAGATAAAGCTAAATAATAAAAACTACAAAAATTTTCCAGAAAGATTTTTTTCGCCGAAAATTAAAATCGATGTAGGGGAAGATTTAAATGAATTTTTTTAGGATATAATGGAATAATATAGAAATACTTAACACATTTAAACCTAAAGAAAAAATCTTCTATTCTTCTATACTATACGCATGAATCAGAGCACTGATTTCATTCGGAGTGACTGGCTACCTCCTGACGATCCGCAACGCGTTTTGTTGCATAACGAAGTGCATACCCGCCAAAGTCAGCGTATTCATCTGCCTGCGTTGGTGGTCTATGTCGCAGTAATCAGTAATGACATTACGCCTGAGCAAGAGTGTGAACACTTGCGCCGCCTACCCGGGCAGAAGGCAATCATGATCGATCAATTGCAGCATAATTTTCTTCGCCTGAAGTTGCAGGGCTGTGTCCTGAGATGGGAGCGCCACACTGAGTTTACAAGTTATTCACTTGTACAACACTTGCCCGAGAGCGCACAACTGGGCGCGACAGATCCTGAATTACTTTCATCCTTAGCCTTGCCAGAAGGTTGGTTAGCTGGAATTCCCGGCAGAACCTTTGCAGCTATCAAACTGGTTATGGTGCATGGAGACCTGAAACGCCCGGAAGAGATGTTAATATCGGCACGCAATTGGTTTGGCGAGCGCCCTGTGGTGGCGTCTCTAATCGGAAGAAGCAGTCATTCGCTCGTGGTGACAGATTTCATGATTCGAGACAGCGGTTTTGAACGAATGCTGGTGATAGCGCCGTCTAAGACATCTGTGACTCGGGCAGGGCGCGTTGCCCAGCGTCTGCTTGAAATAGAAACTTACCGTATCATGGCGCTGCGAGGTCTGCCAGTGGCTAAACAACTTGATTCTGAGCTAGTCAATGCTGAGCAACAGTTAGCTAGTATTACAGCACAGCTGAAAAATAAAGTCGCTTCTGAGCAAGAATTACTTGATAGATTGGTTTCACTAGCAGTGCATATTGAGCACACCACTATCGAACACATGTACCGCTTTACTGCTACACGTGCCTACGACAAGATGATAACTCAACGTATGAATGAGTTAAAAGAGAAAGCTATACCTGGCACGCAAATCATTAGTGAATTTATGTGGCATCGTCTTTCCCCTGCTATAGCAAAAGTAGAACATACTGCACAGCGCATGGGTTCACTTTCTGAACGTATCTCTCACACCAGTGCTCTGCTACGCACGCAGGTCAACATACTGACTGAAGCACAAAATCAGAAGTTGCTCGAAAAACTCACGCGCGGTCAAGAACTACAATTGCGACTACAGCAAACAGTGGAAGGTTTGTCGATTGCGGCTATCTCGTATTATGTGGTCAGCCTGCTATTGTACTTAACCAAAGCGGGTAAGGCCGCTGGTTTACTGATCCATCCCGAACTGGTTACCGGAGTGATGATACCAATAGTATTATTGGCTGTCTGGTACATCACGCGCCGTATTCACAATAAATTTCTCAAGTCGGACTGATGACGTTTAGCCCAGAAAATTATATAAGGAATGAATGCCCGCTTTGTGCCAAAAGCAGACGTTCATGATTCAATTCTTTTACCAGAGAAACTAATTCCTTTTTTCTTAAAAAGAATTTTAATGGTGAGAGCAGCGCTTATGCACATACAAAATAGATATAACAAAGATAACATCCAATGTTTTTCATCAAACCCACCAGTTACTGCTAAAGCCAATCCTAAAAAAATCATTAAAAGAACCGTTAAACCATCTATAAAAGTAGAATACCGTAATACAATTTTTAACTCATGCTCCATAACATGAACTAATTGGACGCCAAATAAAAATCCCATAGTAGTCATACAAATTAAATGGAATGTAATGAACAGAAATGATGTCTCGTTCATGGGTGAAAGCCAATAAAGCTAGATTAATACCTATATAACGGATAATTAGAATGGAATGGTAAGGGTGGGTATTGAACGTCTGCTTTGTGCCAAAAGCGGACACTCATCATAAATCAGTTGTTTGGCTTGCGCTCTTCACATGGATAGCACGTTACTTCAATGGTAAGACCTGAGTTATCCA
>CAXMUG010000045.1:0-9918 GCA_964196535.1 uncultured Mycobacterium sp.
AATTAATTTATACATCTCGAACTCGCTCCTATTGATTTTATAATTTTATTTTTATAGTTTATATTTAGTACGTTACTTTTGGTGGTAATTCCTTAGCATGCTCTACCCAGGCAGTAACTTCTTTTAGTGTTGGCACTCTTCTCACTAAATCCTTTTCAGCGTTAACTTCTTTCATTTTAGCAGTACGATTTTCAGGAGCTCGGTTACGCAGTTCCTTAACGGTATCAATACCTGACACTTCTAACAACTCAGAGTATTCCTCACCTACTCCTTTAATTCTAAATAGATCACACATATTAAACCATTTAAGAATTTGACTATCGCTGCAGCCTGATTTCTCAGCACATCTCTTACGACCTGCTTTAGAGCATCCTGCTTCCAGTAATTCATCCGTGTCAGTGATTCCAACCTTAGCTAACATTTCCGCATATTTTGGCCCAATGCCTTCCACTGCTTCAATTTTATGATTTGCCACCTCAAAGAACTCCCAGCTATACAAAGCAATGCCTCGTGCAATACCTATGAATTTATTATGGTAATTATTTAAACAATGAAAACTCAACATAAGAATGAGTTAACAAGGAATAATTACAACAAGCAGAAGAAGATTTGGGATGTAAAGTTACTAGAATTTACACGTATTGAAAATACAAGATGTTGATTTAACAGTTATTATAAAACAGTAACAATCTTTACTTACTAGTCAGTATCAGAAAGTTCTTTTTTTACTTGCTCAAAACTTGTATGACGAACATCAGTTCCCGCAACTGTATAAATAACATACTCGCAAATATTCTTTGCATGATCGCCAATACGCTCAAGTGACCGAGCACACCACATTACGCGTAATGCGCGCTTGATGGCACGAGGATCTTCCATCATATGAGTGATTAACTGTCGCACTAACGCATCGTATTCATCATTAATTTCGCGATCGCCTTGCGCAATCGCTAATGCAGCATCTGTATCCATGCGTGCGAAAGCATCCAAACTATCGTGGAGCATTTTCCGCACTTGCTCACCCATGTGCTTAATTTCAATAAAATAAGATGGAGTACGCTCAACCGTTGCGAGCTTTACTCCGTGGCGGCCAATCTTCTCCGCCTCATCACCTATTCTTTCCAGATCGGTAATAGTCTTAATGACCGTCACTACTAAACGCAGATCACTCGCAGTTGGTTGGCGTCGAGCAATTACTTGCGTGCATTCTTCGTCGATCGCTACTTCCATAGAATTAATTTTGTAATCACTGGTGGCAACTTCTTCTGCCAAACTACTATCCGATCGCGTCAATGCAAGCAGTGCGTTCTCGACTTGTTTTTCAACCATGCCACCCATGTTTAACACTTTGCTACGCAGTGATTCTAAATCTTCATCAAACTGATGCGAAATGTGTTGGCCAATATCTTGATAAACCATAAGTGCCTCGTTTTCTATCTAAACTTATTTAAGTTGTATTCGTTCAGTCTATTTGTTTGGGTAATCTACCTTCTACTAACCGTAACGACCCGTAATATAGTCTTCAGTTTTCTTTTTGCTAGGATTAGTAAAGATTTGGTCAGTAGCTCCATACTCAATCAGTTCGCCTAAATATAAAAATGCCGTGTAGTCCGAGACCCGTGCGGCCTGTTGCATATTATGTGTGACAATCACCACCGTATACTGTTCCTTCAGTTGAATAATCAATTCTTCAATTTTTAGTGTGGAAATAGGGTCTAATGCTGAAGCGGGCTCATCTAATAGGATTACTTCTGGTTGAATGGCAATCGCACGCGCTATTACTAGACGTTGTTGCTGACCACCAGAAAGCCCTAAGGCATTGTCTTGCAAACGATCTTTAACTTCGTCCCACAATGCAGCACCCTTGAGCGCCCATTCTACTCGCTCATCTAATACTCTTTTTTTATTAACCCCTTGCAAGCGTAAACCATAAGCAACATTTTCATATATCGTTTTAGGAAATGGATTGGGCTTTTGAAATACCATTCCAACTTTACGTCGCAGCTCAGCCACATTAACGGATTTAGTATTAATATCTTCGCCATGCAAAAACATTTCGCCTTCTAACCTTACAATATCGATTAGGTCATTCATGCGATTCATACAACGTAACAAAGTTGATTTCCCACAGCCACTCGGTCCAATAAACGCAGTGACACGTTTCTCAGGAATAGTTAAATTGATGCCTTTAAGCGCTTGAGTAGCACCGTAATACAGACCAAAGTCTCTGCATTCAAAACAAGCAGTTTCTTCCTCAATGTTTTGACTCCCCTTATTGAGCAAAACATCGTGTGAAATCTTAGGTGCTGCCATAGTCATGTATTCCTTAGCTCCTACAAAGCCTTACATAATTGATATATTGGTTCAATCCCAAGCAAAGTACGGAATTGCATAATTAGTTTTGTTCTAAATCTTTATATTTTTCTCTTAAATGATTTCTTGTATAGATTGCAGCTAAATTCAAAATCACAATAACTAGAACAAGTATTAACGCAGTCGCATAAACCAAGGGACGCGCAGCTTCTACATTAGGACTTTGAAAGCCTACGTCGTAAATATGGAAGCCTAAATGCATAAATTTACGTTCCAAATGAATAAACGGAGCATTACCATCTAATGGCAATGAAGGCGCAAGCTTGACCACGCCCACCAACATTAGAGGCGCTACTTCACCAGCAGCACGTGCAATCGAAAGTATTAGACCAGTCATAATTGCAGGACTCGCCATCGGCAAAATAGTACGCCACAACGTTTCTGCTTTGGTTGCACCTAATGCTAGCGAGCCTTCACGAATCGCTCTTGGAATACGCGACAATCCTTCTTCGGTTGCAACAATTACAACCGGCACGGTAAGCAGCGCAAGGGTAAGAGATGCCCACAGCAACCCACCTGAACCAAAAGTAGGTGAAGGTAGTGCTTCAGAATAAAATAATTCGTCTATCGTACCGCCAACAATGTAGACAAAAAAACCAAGACCAAACACGCCATACACAATGGAAGGCACGCCTGCGAGATTATTTACCGAGATTCTGACCAAACGAGTTAAGAAACCTTGTTTTGCATATTCACGCAAATAAATGGCTGCGATCACCCCAAACGGCATGACTACTACTGACATTAACAATACAGTTAGCACGGTGCCAAAAATTGCTGGGAAAATACCGCCTTCGGTATTGGCCTCTCTTGGGTCATCGGTAATAAATCCCCAGAAAGTTTTGACATAAAAGACTATTTTATCTGGCAAGTTCATCGCATTGGGGCGATAAGCTTTTACTACATCTGCAAGCTTAACTTCTACTTCATTGCCACCCATTATGGTTGCCGTAATACTATCTTTTGACATCTCCTTATATAGCGAATTCAATTCACTCTTTAGTACTTCATAATCAGCATTAAGCTCGGCACGAGCATTTTCAATCGGCTTAAACTTTTCTTGATCTATAACACCATCTTTCTCAAGACCACGTTGTTTTAAACGCAATTTTTCAATTTGGTAGTTGATACGACCAATCTCAACTTTTTCAATATGTTCAATTCTTTCTCTTAACTCAGCAACTCTATCTAGGCGTTCGTCTAAATCCTGCCATTTAATGTCCTCATATAAATTTAGTGCTTTATTGTCACTTTTTATATCTTTTAGAAAGCCGTAGAAATTACCCCACTGTGTTCGCTCTAGCACCAAAACGTCTTTTGGTTTACTCACATTAAGCTCATTAGGCGTAACAGTTAACATGAAATCCACACCCAAGGAATCGCGATTACCAACCTTTATCAAACTACGTTCGATAAGATCATCGTCACTTTCTACTTTTACACCTGACTCTAATATTCTTTGCTTTAATACCTCTTCAGACTCAACACGTTCACCTATCACTTGAACGATTTCATCATTATTTAGGTACTCAATTTCATAAACCGTTTTTGGCCAAAAGTGGCCTAGTCCGCGCACTGCAATTAATGCTAATAAACCCACTACCATAATTACACTAATGGTTACCGCGCCCGCATTTAACCAAATCCAAGGTGTGCCGGATTTATAAAATGGGTCTTTATGAATTTTATTGCTTGGCATCTAGATGCAATTCTTATAAGGAGCTATATTTTTCACGCAGTCTTTGTCTAACTACTTCTGCGATGGTGTTAAAGAAAAAAGTAAAAATAAATAGCACCAAAGAAGCTAAAAACAGTACTCTAAAGTGCGTACTAGCCACTTCTGATTCTGGCAGCTCAACCGCGACATTTGCCGACAAGGTGCGCATACCCTCGAAAATACTAAAGTCCATGACTGGTGTATTACCCGTTGCCATCAACACGATCATGGTTTCACCTACCGCACGACCCAAGCCAATCATAGTAGCTGAAAATATTCCTGGACTTGCTGAGGGCAATACCACTCTCATCAAAGTTTGCCAAGACGTAGCACCAAGCGCTAATGAGCCCGAAGACAAATGTTTAGGAACACTAAACACTGCATCTTCCGAAATTGAAAAGATAATGGGAATTACTGCAAAACCCATCGTGATACCAATGATTAATGCATTACGTTGATCATAGCCAACACCCATGGTATCGGTGAGCCAGAGACGCATATTGCCACCAAACAAAACCTGTTCTAACCACGGACTAAGTGCCAAACTGGCCCATGCAAAAAATAAAACTATCGGTAACAACAGAGCAGCTTGCCAGCCGTCTGTTATTTTACTAGTAACGGTTTCAGGCAATCGCCACCAAAGATAGCTGGCCACGAATATACCCAAAGGCACCATTAATAAAACCGTAAACACGCCTGGCAAATTAAGCTCTACATAAGGCGCTAACCATAAACCTGCTAGAAAGCCTAAAATTACAGTCGGCAATGCGGCCATAATTTCAATCGAAGGTTTAACCACGCCACGCATTTTTGGCGCCATAAAATATGCAGTAAAAATCGCGCCACATATTGCCAACGGCATTGCAAATAACATAGCGTAAAACGCAGCTTTAAAAGTTCCAAAAGTTAACGGCGTTAGACTAAATTTGGGTTCAAAATCGCTAGAGGCAGATGACGATTGCCAGATGTAGTCTGGTTCAGGATAGCTTTCATACCAAACTTTGCCCCAGATTGATTTCATTGAGGCTTCTGGATGCTCACTATCGAGCTCCCAAATATGTAGTTGACCGTTTACATCTTCAGCAATGATCTTGTTACTTCTTGGAGCGATACCAAGATGTGCAAGTGGCTTATCGATAATATTTTTAGTGATGACATGACGTTCTGCAGTAGTATGGAAAATAGAAATATTTCCATTCACGTCTGTAGCTAAAAATCCTTTGCGCAGTTGTTCAGTAGTAATGCTAGAAATCTTTGCATTACCACTTTTAAATTTTCTTATTGGCGTTAAATGCCGCGCACCATCTTCACCGCGCACTAAAAATAACTGATGGATATTGCCCTGGTCATCGGCAAGCAGTAATGAAATCCCACCGATCAATAATTCTAAAGTAGTGGGCTTGCTGCCTTCATTAAGTACTGATACGTCTTCAATATGAATTGGTTCATCTTTTGAACGAATATCGTAATAAGCAATCGCGCCTTCTGTATTCAAAAGATATAACCAATCTCGTTCAGGCGATAGCAAGGCTTTAATGGGCGTATCGACGTAAGGGAGCTGGACTTGACTGGTGAGCTCTAAAGTAACTTCATCCTCATCTAAAAATGAAGACGCTTTTTCAAAGTTTACTAAGTGTGGACCACTTTCAGTATGCACAAAAAGTGTTAAACCATCTTCATTCTCGCTAATCGCTAAACTCTTTAATGCCTGTTCACCAATTTCTAAATCAATCGGCTCTTCACCCAATGGGAAAGTAATGCTTGGAATAATGGTTCGTATGTCATCTTTATATTTTGAAGAATATTCATGTTGAAAAATCAGTACTTCCCCAGTACTCAAACCCAATGCAACAATATTTTTTTCCGCATCAAGGTGCGCCCAGCTACTAATATGCACATCGCTATTCGCAACAAGTTCTTTGCTCTCAATTAATTCGCCGTTATCTACATAAAAGAAATTTACAACGCCTTTATTATTTAGGCGCATAGCAATCTCTGCTTGTTCTTCGATTGAATAAAGCAAGGTTTCGTCAGCAGCCACCTTGCTTAATGAATAATTAGTAACTTCGTGCATGGCAGCTCCTTTAAATAAAGGAAGCACCACCATAAATAGAAATAGAAAAATTAGAATGATAGAGCCGATAACTGCAATACCACCTGCTCCTACCAAATAGCGTGCAAAAATATCTTTGATCGATCGTCTGCGCCATAAGGCCTGATCAAAAACTAATGGTTCTGGAACACTTAGCTGGGATGAACTGGATTCTTCAGACATTTTTTATATTTATTTTTCTGCCAAGCATTTAATTTTATATACGGATTGGTTCTTGCAAAAAAGGCCCTGCTGTTAACAGCAAGGCCTCAAATTTTACAGGCTTGTTAGCCTTAATGCTGCAACTGAATGCTCGCGAGTTACAGCAAATGAACAAAAGCTATTCAGCTGCACTCACCTTCATAGCATTTTTTTCAACGTCTATAGATGCTAATGCCTTATCCGCAACCTTTGATGGTAATGGAATATAACCATCTTTAACGACTACTTTTTGACCTTGGGTCGATAGCACCATTCTGATGAATTCACTTTCAAGTGGAGACAATGGCTTACCCGGAGCTTTATTCAGGTAAACGTATAAAAAACGTGCAAGTGGATAGTCGCCAGAAATTGCATTCTCTGAAGTCGCAGCAATTTTTTCACCATCTGATTTCTTAGATAATGGTAGGGCCTTTACACCAGAAGTTTTATAACCAATACCCGAGTAGCCGATTCCATTTAATGAAGAGGATACCGACTGTACAACAGAAGCTGAACCAGGCTGCTCGTTTACTGTAGATTTAAAGTCACCTTTGCAGAGCCCTTTTTTCTTAAAATAGCCATAGGTTCCTGAAACTGAATTACGACCAAACAATTGAATGTCACGCTTTACCCAATTTCCCTCTAAACCAAGGTCACCCCAAGCAGAAAAATCGTCATCTCCACCACACCTACGAGTGTTTGAGAAAATTGCGTCTACTTGTGCAATCGACATTCCTTGAATTGGATTATCTTTGTGTACGTAGACGGCTAGTGCATCAATCGCCACTGGAATAGCAGTTGGCTTATAACCAAACTTCTTTTCAAAAGATGCAAGTTCCTTGTCTTTCATCTTTCGGCTCATAGGGCCTACGTTAGAAGTACCCTCAGTTAACGCAGGTGGCGCAGTAGATGAACCAGCAGCCTGAATTTGAATGTTAACGTTTGGATAAAAACGCTTGTACTCTTCGGCCCATAGCGTCATTAAGTTTGCTAGTGTATCTGAACCAACACTAGATAAATTTCCTGAAACACCACTAGTGGCAGCATACTCACCGAGCTCAGCATCAACGCTAGAATCCGCTGAAACGGTCACTACTGAAGTAAGCAATAAGGCAGCTGTAACTACATAAAGCTTCTTAACTAATCCGTACATTAAATAACTCCTCAGTTATGGGATAATTTGAATTTCAGGCTCAAAGTTAATATCTATGTGTTACAAGCATATGGTGCAAATATTACAGTTTTATTAAATTATAAATTATTGTTTTTATTGCTATTAATTCCATTTTTAGCTACCCGATTAGCAGGAAAACTACAGATAAATGCTGATCCTTGGCCAAGATTGCTATTAATCTCTAGCGTTCCCTCGTGGCGTCCCAATATATGTTTGACAATAGATAGACCTAAACCAGTTCCGCCTTTTTCACGAGAGCGACCGGCATCCACACGATAGAATCTCTCGGTTAATCTCTCTAGATGTTCGGGCGCAATGCCTTGGCCATTATCTTCAACGATAAATTGCAATCCTTCTTCATCGCTTTCCATCCATATAACATTTATCTCTGAACCTGCATCAGTGTGCTTTACTGCATTATTAATCAAATTAGAAATCACACTATGAATTTCTTGCAGATCACCTTTAAGCATTGCATCAGTTTCAATTTGTGCAGAGATGAGGTGATTGGTAAACCAAGTTGAGAGTTTTGCTTCTTCTACGATATCAGCAATAAGTGAGGCAACAGGAATGACTTCAGAGTCTTTAGCAACTGATGCAGTCGATTCCAACCGCGATAATGTCAGCAAGTCTTCAACCAGTTGTTTCATGCGGTTCGCCTGAACCTCTGCAGATTTAACTGCAGTTTTACACTCATCTGGAAAACCTTGATGCATAGAAAGTGATTCCAAATAGCCTAGAATTACCGTAAGCGGTGTGCGCAATTCGTGAGAAGCGTTGGATATAAAACTACGACGCATTTCATAAATACGTGCGGATTGCGACATGTCTTGTGCAATCAATACCAATTTACTTTCACCAAAAGGAATTATCCGTACACTTAGTTCGGGCTCATGATCTGATGATCCACGAATTTCTAAAGGCTGATCGAAATTTTGTGCCGAGAAATAATCAGTAAAAGCAGGTCTGCGTACCAGTTGCGTAATCCTAGTATTAATATCTCGCGATGAATCAATTTGTAATAATTCATGAGCCGCTTGATTGGCAGATTTTATTTCTCCACTTGATGCCATGATTACTACAGCATCGGGTAACGCAGAGATCATTTCTTTGTAATGCGTTATTAAATCTTCTAATTTAGTTTTATTTGCCCGGTGATCTTTCTGTAAATCAACAATGCTCGATACGTGTTGGTCAGCGATACCTAAATATTCAGGTGCTTCGTCAACCAGCGCGCCTCCATCCAGCCACTGCTTAAGTGTGACCAACTGTCTAGCCGTCCATAAACCATAGATTATTAAGCCGAGAATAAAGAAGAATTGTAGATGGCCTGTTACTAAACCAATCAGAATGCATGGAACAAATACGAGTAAAATTCGATTTAATTCAGATAACCATGCATTAAATGACATTATGTTTTTGCAGAGAATCGATAACCATAACCGCGAACGGTTTGAATCATTTGATCACAATTAAGAGGTTTAAGTAATTTTCTTAAACGCACAATATGTACATCTACCGTACGCTCTTCCACATACATGTTACGACCCCAAACATAATCTAACAACTGATTACGTGAATAAACTCGATCTACATGGGTCATAAAAAACTCAAGCAGACGGAACTCTGTAGGCCCCACATTAATAGACTCTTCATTAATGTAGGCACGATGCGCATCTAAATCCAACATTATTGGGCCAACAATCACCTCATTCTCTAAACTGCTTGCACCCCTTCTCAATACAGCACGAATGCGCGCAGTGAGCTCTTTTACTGAAAATGGCTTAGTAATATAGTCATCCGCACCAGAATCTAAACCATCAATTTTATCTCGCTCTTCAACGCGTGCTGTGAGCATTATAATTGGGGTTTCTTGTAGAGCATCTTTACGTTTCCATCGGCGAAGCAGTTCCAAACCGGTGGTATCTGGCAACATCCAATCCAAGAGAATTAAATCAGGCGAGTTATTGGCTATTTGTAATTCAGCTGAACTACCATCTTCAGCTTCATCAATCACATAATCTTCTTGCCCCAAAGCAAACGATACCATCTCGCGAATGGAGTGCTCATCTTCAACTAATAAAATGCGTTTGCTGCTCATACTTTGAGCCTGTATTTGATCCTGAGATTGAAGTGTTTCTGCAACAGATTGACTTTGCATAATTGTAACCCGCAATGAAAAGATCCCGCATTATTTTCTATATTTGTTACAGAACTATTAAGTACCCATATATCAACTACCTGTAGCTAACCATACTCCAGCTTTGCGCCCTCGCACCTGTAAGAATGTAACATTTTATTCATATAGATTTCATAGTCTGTGCGCAATATCCATACCCCGAAATCAAACAATTAATAGAA
>CAXMUG010000046.1:0-11252 GCA_964196535.1 uncultured Mycobacterium sp.
CTGGCAATACGCCGCTTAACGGGGTATGTAGAGGAATGGCTGCGAGTTCTTCAGGAGTATGCCAAGGCTGAACGCGAGCAATAATATCGAGCTTTTCTTCCCCATTGAAGTATTCTCCTACAAACAATCCTTGTCCTAGTAGGCGAGTGACATTCGCCATAGTGGCGCGATTCCATCCTGCTTCTACTATACGATCTTCTTTGGGATTCAACTGCAATTCTGGCTCGGCTAATTGCAGTCCTGGGAGTGGCCGTGCACGTGTTTTCGGCCCAAAAACTTGCGGTATGGTAATAAATCCAATTTGTGCAGCACGCAATAAACTGTCTATGTTGTTACCTTGAATATTGATATCAACATTAGTGCGACCACCCACACCGCTAAACAATGATGCTTTTTGCACAATCGCAAAAGTATCCGGAAAACCTGAAACAGCACTGCGCACTACATTTAAAGTTTGATCAACTTGCTCTTTGCTTGGATTTGCAGCGCGTGCACCTAAAAAGATACGGCCTGCGCTGGCAACGAAAAAGTAGTGTTTAATTTTGGGTTCTTTAGTGCCATCGATATAAGGCTGCATACGTTCAGCAATCACATCACCCATTTCTTTTTTAATATGATCTATGTTTACACCAGGAGGCGGGATAACAATGCCAAATACTAAATTCCGATTACCGGTAGGCAAGTAATCTGTTTTGGGGAAAGCCACATAGGTAATGGCTACTGAAATCCCGATTAAACCAAATATCCAAAATACACGTCGTGCATGAGTTTTAGTGATAATCATTATGAATCTAGTTGCACGATCCCACCACGAGGTGTGCAAGTCTTCTAACTCTATATTGGCAGTGAATTTATACATTGCAGTCGGAATAACAATGCAGGCGACCACTAACGAAGTCCCGATGGCGGCTGAAATAGCTACCGCAAGATCGGAAAATAATTGGCCACTTTGATCTTTTAAAAAAATGATCGGTAAAAAAATAGCCACTGTTGTGAGTGTTGATGCAAGTAGAGCGGGCCATACTTGTTTAGTACCTTCCAAAGCGGCTTGCATGGCCGACATTCCGCGTTCACGCATGCGCACTATATTTTCTAGTACAATAATCGCAGCATCCATCACCATGCCGACCGCAAAGGCCATGCCTGCGAGTGAGATAACATTCATGGTACGACCCGCAGCGTTCATCACCATAAAAGTTACGAACAAGCATAGTGGAATGGTGAGGGTAACGATTAAAGTGGCGCGAAGTTTTCTTAAAAACCACCATAGAATGATCACTGCTAGTAATATACCTAGACCAAGATTATTACGTAACAGTTCAATCGCGCTATCAATATAAACGGTCTCATCATAGACCTGTTCAATAGTTAAGTTTTCACGCTTAAAAGGACCTTCTCTTATTTCTGTAACGGCCGTGCGTAGGTCGCTCATGGTTTCAAGCACATTAACGCCGGTTTCACGATAAGCGTTCACCGCGATTGATGGCCCACCTGTGGTGACCACAAAATTATTACGATCAATTGTACGCACTTCAATATGGGCAATGTCACGAAGGGTTATGGCTTTTCCGTCACGCCACTCTAGGGTAAGTTCACCTAATTGTTGTGGTGTAAGCGCGCCGGCATAACGTAATGTATAACGACGTTTACCTACATTAACGCTCCCTCCAGAAACATCCTCATTGCCGCCTGCAAGTCTTACGGCATTGGGTAAATCCACACCTAGCCCTGCCGCTTTATAAGGATCTATAGTAATGCGTACCTGATATTCCTGTCCGCCACGTACTTCTGAAAGAGCCACGCCTTGCACACGTTCAAAGCGTGTCTGTACCACTTCTTCCACAAAGTCACTGTAGGTTTCAATTGGCCGGGTGTTGCCCGCATTGGTTTTAATAATGAACCATGCAATCGGTCGTCCTCTTCCACCCGCAGTGCTCAGCACGGGTTCTTTGGCATCTTCCGGGTAACTAGGCACGCGGTTAAGACGATTAATAACTTCAATCAGTGCGCGATTTAAATCAAAGTCGACTTCGAACGTAATGGTGATTTTACCGCTACCTTTACGGGCTTCTGAAAGTAACTCTTTCATACCTGGCAAACCGCGTAATTGTTTTTCTTGCGCTTCAATAATTTCAGATTCAACTTCTTCCGGTGCCGCAGCTCGCCATTTGGTAGTGACTACAATCTCAGGTTGTTCGACTTCAGGGGTTAGCTGGATGGGAAGTTGTGCTAGGGCAAGAACACCAAAAATGCTGACTAATAAACATGCAACTAACGTTGCAACTGGATTATCAAGCGCAGGCCTCAAGAAAGTCATAGAGTAAAAGTCACAAGAGCAGTTTGCTTATGAACCCGCTTGTAGCGGTTTTACCGTGACCGTCATGCCAGGACGTAGATTTTCACCGCCACGTGTGATGACTAGATCATTTGCTTGTATTCCACCAATGACTTCAATGCGATTTAAATCTGCTATACCAGTTTCTACTTGAATGCGTTCAGCAACGGAATCTTCGTTAACTCGGAATACGTACACGCCTTCTCTGCGTAATACCAATGCATCGCGGGGAACTAGAATGGCCTCACGCTCATGCTCTGTTGGTATGGCTACACGTAATAATTTACCTGCAACCAGTGACTCATCTTCGGTCGTAATACGTAGTTCATATAAACGTGAAGTATCACTACCAATGGGAACGAGTGCACGAACTTTACCGATACCACTGTTAGAGCCGTTTACATAATTAAGGGATGCACCGATCGTAATAAAACGCAAACTACTAGCGGGGATGTGGGTTTGAATTTCAAGATTACTAGTGCTAACCAGGCGTAGCACAGTAGTACCGTTATCGGCCCATTCTCCAGTTTGTAATAATCGCTCGGATACAACGCCATCAAATGGTGCGACGATACTGGTGCGACGTAAACGTTCTTTAGCTTGAGCTAACCTTGCTCGGGAAGATGCCATATTGCTACGCGCAACCATTTGATCAGAAATAGCCTGATCCAGCTGACTACGAGCAACATTATTATGTTCAAGTAATTCGGTAAAACGTTTTACTTCTTTTGAGTGTAAATCAAACTTGGCTTTTTCACTTTGAATGGTAGATTGTTCCTCAATGACTTGATGTTTAATAAAAATAATATCAAGCTTTGCAGCGGGCTCACCTGCTTTAATTCGATCGCCCACTTCAGCCACCCAAGTGATGCGGCCCGCTAGCTCGGCAGATAAATTTGCATCATCACGGCTGATTACGGTGGCGCTATATAAAGCTGTAGGCGCTATATTTTGCAGTACTGCTTGTTCTGTAACGACTATTGCAGGAGGCGGACCTTTATGTTGCTTTTTATCGTCTTGCCCAGGTTTGGCTTCAGAGTTTTGCGCGAATGTTGCTGAAATGCACAGCGTAACGAATAAAAATAATAGTAAGCGAGCCATAAACTCAATTGTATACGAAGACATACTCTGATTTCAGAGTATGTTGAGATTATTAATCGCTTTGGAATGCAGTAAGAATTGTAAGGGAAATAAATTTGTTCTAATTTAGTGCGCCACCACAACTACTTCCTTGCCCAGCAGTGCAACCATAACAATGGTCAGCGATCATAATTTCATTTTGTTCGAGATCGATATTCATAATCTCAGATAAGTGTGTGCGAATCTGGTCATTGTGTGGTAACGACATGCCTAGCATCTGGTTAAAATCACAGTCATATACATATCCCTGCCAATCCACGCTTACCATAGTGCGGCACATGACAGACTGTAAATTTTCAGCACTATAAGCATCGCGCAACAACTGCATATACTCTTCAAACTTACCTTTACTGATTAGCATGCTGCCAAATCTTTTTATTGGCATATTGGCGATGGTAAATAAATGGTCAAAACTTATATCATATTTTTCTGCCAAGAACTTTGCATAGTCTTTTTGTAGGGATTCTTGCGAAGGAGGTAGTTCAGGACCTTGCGGGTTGTAGACTAAGGTAAGTTTTAAGTTTTTATTGCCTTTACCATAGCCCAGGCTATTGAGTAATTGCAGTCCACGAATACTTTTTGCATACACACCCTTGCCGCGTTGTTTGTCGACATTTTCTTCTAGATAACAAGGCAACGAAGCCACCACTTCCACTTTATGTTCGGCTAAGAATTCTGCTAAGTCTTCTTGATGAGGTTCTTCAAGAATCGTTAGGTTACAACGTTCAATCACATGGCGTGATTGATTATGAGCAATTTTTACCAATTCTCTAAATTGTGAGTGCAGCTCTGGTGCGCCGCCGGTTAGATCTAAAATATTAATATCTTGTGCTTGCATATAATCAACAACGATGTCGATATTTTCAGCTGTCATCATCTCTTTGCGATTGGGTCCCGCATCCACATGACAATGTGTGCAACTTTGATTGCATTGATAGCCTAAGTTAACTTGTAGCGTTTCGACTTTGCTGCGAATGATTTTAGGGAAATCTGTTTTTTCTAGTAAATGTATGGTTTCGTGCATTGATTATTTCTAGTAGTTATATTTATTTGCGTGCATAGGCATGAAATTTTTCTACCCAGTTTAATAAGCGTTCTGGCGCATGTGCACGCTTCCATTCGCCTGCCGCATACTTATTGGCTTCAGCTAATGTTGGGTAAATGTGAATAGTACCGAGAATCTTATTTAATCCCAAACCATGCTTCATCGCGGAAACATATTCACTGATTAAATCCCCAGCATGATCGCCCACTATAGTAACGCCTAAAATATTATCTTTACCAGGTTTAGTAAGTACTTTGACTACACCATGCGCTTCTCCATCTGCAATTGCACGGTCTAACTCTCCAATATCAAATCGTGATACTTCGTACCCAATATTTTTATCTTTTGCCTGTTGTTCATTAAGCCCTACGTGAGCAACTTCGGGCTCTGTGAAAGTGCACCAAGGTATTACAGAGTAGTCAACGCGAAACTTTTTAAATGCGCCAAATAAGGAGTTTACGCTGGTATACCAGGCTTGATGTGCAGCCATGTGGGTGAGCTGGTAAGGCCCAGTTACATCACCACATGCGTATATATTAGGATAATTAGTTTGTAAATAATCGTTTACTTCTAAGGTGCCATTCTTGCGTTGTTCTATGTTTAAATTTTTATCCCAAACATCATTGCCTCTGGCTTTGCGCCCTACGGCCACTAATAAAACATCGAAGGGAAGCACAAACTCACTGTCTTCTTTTGTGCATACAAGTGTATTTACACCATCGCCTTGTCTGACTTCACTGGCAGTATAATTGGTTAAAAGGTTTACACCATCTGCTATTAGACTTGTTTCAACCATGGAAGCTATTTCTGTATCTTCCATTAACATTATCCTTGGCGCCATTTCTACTAGGGTAACTTGTGCACCCAAACGCGCGAAACACTGCGCCAATTCACAACCGATTGGGCCGCCACCTAGCACTGCTATATTCTTAGGCAATTCTTCTAAATTCCAAATTGTGTCAGAAGTATAATATTTGACTTTATCTAACCCAGGAATAGGTGGAACAAAAGGTTCGGCTCCAGTTGCCAAGATAATATTTTTACTAGTAAATGATTTGCCATTCACTTCTACGGTCCAAGGGTCTTTTAATTTTGCTTCCCCTTGTATGCATTCCACACCTAAACTTGAATAACGTTCTACCGAGTCATGTGGTTCTATGTCTTTAATTACACCTTGCACGCGACTCATAACATCTTTGAAATCAAAATCGACCTTTGCATTTTTGAACCCATATTTTTCAGCGTGATTGACTTGCGAAATGAATTTAGCTGAGCGGATTAATGCTTTGGATGGTACACAACCAGTATTTAAACAATCGCCACCCATTTTATGTTTCTCGATGAGCACTACTTTGGCTTTAACGGCTGCTGCAATATAAGAAGAGACTAATCCGGCAGAACCTGCGCCAATTACGGCTAGGTTGTAGTCGAAACTTTTTGGCTTGTTAAAGCTTGCGTAAATGCGTCGGGTTTTAATAGAGTTAATTATAAACTTAGCGATCCACGGGAATATCGCTAGTAGTATGAAGGCTCCCCAGATCCTGGGGGTTAAGATACCGCTTATAGATTCTAAGTTGGCCAGTTGTGTGCCAACGTTTACAAAAATAATGGTTCCAGCAAGCATGCCGAAAAAACTAGTTACCACATAAGTTATCGTGCGTATGGGCGTGAGCCCCATTAGTACATTGATAATGAAAAATGGAAAAATGGGTAGTAATCGTAAAGTTAGTAAATAAAATGCACCGTCTTTCTCAACTCCAGTGTTAATTGTTTTTAGCTTGTCGGCATAACGTTCTTGAATCGTGTTGCCTAATAGGTAACGGGCTAACCAAAAAGCAATGGTAGCGCCAATGGTAGCGGCAAATATTACTAAAAAACTTCCGAGCAATAATCCAAATATAGCGCCAGCAAGTAATGATAAAATACTTGCGCCAGGTATAGAAAAACTTGTAGCTAAAACATAAACGACAAAGAAAATAATAATACTTTGTAAAGGGTTGGCTTGATAATAAGCCGCAATGGCTTGTTGTTTTGATTTGATATACGCAAAGTCTAAATACTGATGTAAATCAAAAACAAAAAAACTAATTATTAAGGCAATAATCGCAGATACTAATATTATTTTTTTCATTTTTTAGCTGTCTTGGTTAAATTTGTTATAAGTTTTTTATAAAGATCTGATATAACTAGATTCATTTATGTGGATGTGATTACAATTGCTTTCGTACAAATTTATTTATTTAAACAATCCTAAAATATCTAGAAAATGCATATCGCTACATGTAAATACAATGATCAAGTTCATCTTGCGGTAGTGCAAGATAATTCTGTCTTTTTCCCTGCAATGACTAAGGCATGGTCAGCTGACATTAACAGCATGCTAGAGTTGATCGATGCTGGGGCGGAATCCTTACAGGCCTTGCGAATTATAGTAGAAAAGGCGGAGCCAGATCAGTGGATACCGCTATCTAAAGTAGAACTAATGTCGCCTATTCCCAGGCCGCGACAAAATATAATGTGCCTAGGCAGGAACTATACAGAGCATGTAGAAGAAACTGCGGGAAAGGCTTTAGAGGCTCCAAAATTACCTAAATATCCTATTGTATTTACCAAAGCCGCATCGAGTATGAATGGGCCGTTTGCAGATATACCGGTGGATCTAGAAGTATCAGACAAGATGGATTGGGAGGTGGAATTAGCCGTGATTATCAGCAAAGCTGGGCAGAAAATTCCAAAATCACAAGCAATGGATTATGTATTTGGCTATAGCATCATAAATGATGTCTCGGCACGGGATACCCAAAAAAGGCATAAGCAATTTTTTGTGGGCAAGAGTTTTACCGGGGCATGTCCTATGGGCCCATGGATTGTTACTGCAGATGAAATTCCCAATCCACAAGTGCTCGATCTGAAAAGTCGTGTAAATAACGAGCTAAAACAAGACTCCAATACAAAATACCAAATCTTTGATGTAGCCAGTGTGATTGAAACGTTATCTCAAGGTATGGAACTTGAGCCTGGAGATATAATAGCAACCGGTACACCTAGTGGTGTGGGCTATGTGCGTAACCCACCTGAATATTTAATGCCAGGCGATGTGGTTGAGTGTGAGATTGAAGGGATAGGAAAAATTTCTAATCCTATAGTAGCTAAATAAACCTACAACATTTCATTCAATGCGCGCTGCAGTCCATGCACATAATCTTTTTTAGAGAGTAAAAAACCACTGCCATGGCCACCGCGTAATTCAATATACTGCTTTGGTTCATTGGCTGCAGCATAATTTCTCTGGCTGTGTTCGTATGGAATAACCTCATCATTTTTACTGTGTGCAAATACAATGGGGCAGTGAATATCTTTGAGTTTTAAGTTGGTTTCATATTCATGGTTTACAATCAAACCGGTTGGCATAAACGGATAATGTTTTGCGGATACTTCGGTCATTGAAGTAAAGGTAGATTCCAGAATTAACATTGCTGGGTGTGTTTTTTTTGCTAGCTCTGCAGCAACACCTCCACCTAAAGAACGACCTGCAATTATTATATCCTTTGGTTCTAATTTTCGCTCCTCAACTAGATACTTCCAAACCGTATCAGCATCTAGGTAGGTTCCTTGTTCGCTTGGTTTGCCTGTGCTGATACCAAAGCCGCGGTAATCAAAAATTAAAAAGTTTAGTCCTAGATTGTTATAGATATTAATTGTTTCTAAACGATGTGAAATGTTGCCTGCATTCCCATGAAAGAAAAGTACAGTTTTTGTAGATTCTGTATTCGATGTTTTTGTCGGAATATACCAAGCATTAATCGTTTCGTTGTCTATCGTTTGTAAAGTTAGATCTTCATACTCAAGACCAATATCAGCGGGAGTTGCGACTAAATCTCTAGTCGGCATTTGTGGCGCATAGATAAATAGCGCCTGCGCAAAATAAATTGCTATCATAGCGGCTATATAAAAGAGTGCGATTGCTAATAAAATTTTAATAAACATAAACTACTCAGAATGGTCTGCATACTACCTTATTGATTGATACTATAGCGATGCTATAGGGGTTGATGGTTGCATACTGCCTGGAACGATCAACTTAGTGATATGGGTGGTATAGTTTTATTGGTGGCTAAATTGTCTATAGTTTTTAACAGATATATTTTTAATTTTAAGCTAATCAAATTGTAAATTCGATGAATATTAAAAAAAGAGTCAGCGAAATTTTTGCTCAAGAAGCAAAAGCAATTTCATCTATACCGGTGAGTGATGAGTTTGAGCGCGCTGTAACATTGCTACAGGCCTGCAAAGGCAAAGTGCTCACCACGGGCATGGGTAAAGCGGGTCATATTGCTCATAAGTTTTCGGCAACACTGTGTTCAACTGGAACACCCGCCTCATTCGTACACCCTGGTGAAGCCGCACACGGAGATTTGGGCATAATTGAAGAAAACGATGCCATAGTGGCTTTCTCTACCAGTGGAAAAACAAAAGAAGTCTTGGATGCCTTAGCAGCGGGTCGTGAACTTGGTTTGCATACAGTCATCGGAATTACTTCGCATCCTGATTCAGAGTTACGTGAATTGAGCGATGTAGTGCTAGATATGGGCACTATTAAAGAAGCGTGTCAGTTTGAACTTACGCCAACCTCAAGCATGGTAGTCATGCTTGCCATAAGTGATGTATTAGCTTTGTTATTAATGGAGCTAAATGGATTTACCCCGGAAGACTTTGGTAAGCGCCATCATGGCGGCTATTTAGGAAAAAAAGCACGTAACTCTACTTAGGTGTAATCACTAAAAGTAGGAAATTTTCGTGCTACGATATTCTTATCTAATGCAAAGCAGGTAGGTGTGTCATGGCCTATAAAATAATCTTTTTGCTCGCGTTATTGTTAGTATCCAGCTTATCCATTGCCGCTGATTCAGGAAAGGTTGTAGTTACTCCAACCATAGCTTGTGCAGATCAAAAACTTCAATTAAATGGTTTCGGCACACGTAAGAAGCTCTTTATTAAACTCTATGTCGCGTCACATTATGTTCAAGAGCAAGTAAGCGATGCAAGTCAGTTTCTTGAGATGACACAAGCTTCATGCATGCGTTTACATATAACCTCCTCAAAGATCACTTCGAAGAATATGATAAAAGCCACGCGTGAAGGTTTTGAGAAGTCAACTCAAGGCAATGCCGCACCTATCGAGAGCGAAATGAAAACATTTCTATCATGGCTTGAGCAGCCGATTAAAAAGGGTGATGAATTTGCATTTGCATTTATTCCTTATAATGTAATCCATGTTTCTAAAAATGGTACTGAACTTGGTGTTATTGAAAATAAAGAGTTTTCTTCTGCACTGTTTGGTATTTTGCTAGGTGATATGCCCGCACAATTAGATTTAAAAGATAAGCTTTTAGGCAATTAATATATGCGACGTATGCTTACGCTAGTGCGTCATGCTAAATCTAGTTGGAATAATGATAGTTTAAGTGATTTCGATCGACCTTTAAATAATCGGGGATTAAAGAATGCTCTGGAAATGGGTCGTCGGCTAGCAGATGCTAGCTATGCAGTGCAAAATATTATTTCTAGTCCTGCAGTCAGGGCGATAACCACTTCAAGTATCATTGCTACAGAAATTGGCTTTGATACAAAACAAATCGTGTTGAATGATGTAATCTATAATGCCAGTCTCGATAGCTTAATTAATATCGTCTCGAATATAGATGATCGCGTAAGTAGCGTTATGTTAGTGGGGCATAATCCTGGTTTTACGAGCTTATTCAATATTTTAAGTAATGCCAAAATTGACAACATGCCCACATGTTCGGTTGTGCAAATTCAATTTGATAAGGATACCTGGGCTTCTATTACCGAACATTCTGGCAAACTGATAGACTTTGATTATCCTAAGAAAGTATAGAAACCCATAACAGAATAATAATGAAGTTTAGTAATGCCACGAATTATAAAACCAAAATTTACCGAATTTAATTTACCTGCAGGGCGTATCATTGCTAAGAAGTATGAAATACTTTCTAAGCTTGGTGGTGGTTTTGAAGGCGAGGTATATAAGATTCGTGAAATAAATACCGGAATCGAGCGCGCTGCAAAATTATTTTATCCAAATCGTAACGAAAAAGATCGCGCAGTAAAATTCAATGCGCAAAAACTACATAAGCTCAGGCAGTGCCAAATACTAATCCAGTATCACACTAAAGAAAGTTTTGTCTTTAAAAGAATACCGGTAACGGTATTGATATCAGAATATGTTGAAGGGCAGTTGCTTTCAGAATTTATCAAGTCATTTCCGGGTAAGCGCTTAACGCCATTCCAAGCCTTACATCTTCTATATGCACTCACTAAAGGAATAGAATGCATTCATGGTCTGAATGAATATCATGGAGATCTGCATTCCGATAATATTATTGTTAATAAATTTGGTTTAGAGTTTGATCTTAAATTAGTTGATTTGTTTTCAGCAAAAGAGTCCAAGAGTGAAAGTCGTAGATTCGACATCTTAACTCTGATTCAGGTGTTTCATGAATCATTAGGAGGAGCAAAATATTACGCAAAACATCCTGATGCAATTAAATATATTTGTTGTGGTTTGAAATCAAATTTAATCTTGAAGAAATTTAAAACAGCAGGACAACTTCGTAGACATATTGAGAGCATGGATTGGTGAGCACATGGACGATGTGCACGACTGCATGGATGCAGGAGGTAGAGTAACGCAGGAGCAGTTATCGAGAA
>CAXMUG010000047.1:0-22782 GCA_964196535.1 uncultured Mycobacterium sp.
GTTTTGACGATGTCGATAATTTCTGGGCACGACGTGGCACGGAAGCACCGCTGTTTGCCTTTGCCGGTCACACCGATGTAGTGCCAACCGGACCGCTGGACGAGTGGGACTCTGATCCATTCACACCCGAAGTACGCGATGGCCTTTTGTATGGCCGAGGCACCGCCGATATGAAAAGCTCTATCGCAGCAATGGTTTGTGCCTGTGAGTCCTTTATACCGAATAACGACAATATTAAAGGTTCTATCGCATTTCTCATCACTAGCGATGAAGAAGGCCCCGCAACTAATGGCACCGTCAAGGTAATTGAAGCATTACAAGAACGTAACGAAGCCATAGACATGTGCATTGTCGGCGAACCCAGCAGTAGCGAAACCGTAGGTGACACACTCAAAATTGGTCGTCGCGGCTCGCTTTCTGCAAACTTAACGATCAAAGGAATTCAGGGGCATGTGGCTTATCCACATTTAGCTAAAAATCCTGTACACGAATTTGCACCCGCATTGGCAGAACTCACCTCATTGCAATGGGATGCTGGTAACGAACACTTCCCTGCCACCACATTTCAGACCTCAAACATCAATGCAGGTACTGGCGCGAATAATGTTATTCCCGGTAGCATGAAAATTGATTTTAATTTGCGTTTCTCAACCGAAATTACTGCAGAAGAAATTAAAACTAAAATTGTTAGTGTGCTGGATAAAAATAAACTGGATTATGAAATTAACTGGCACTTATCCGGCAACCCGTTCTATTGTGAACCGGGCGCACTCACAACAGCGTGCGAACTAGCCATTCAAGAAACCGTAAACATCAAACCAAAACTTTCAACCGGTGGCGGCACCTCGGATGGACGCTTTATTGCACCAACCGGCGCACAAGTTGTAGAACTAGGGCCGGTGAGTGAAAGCATTCACAAAGTGAATGAATGCATCGATGTGGATGCGCTGGATCAGTTGACCAATATTTATCAGAAAGTGTTGGAGAAATTACTTACGTAATTCAGTTAGACAAATGTCTGCTTACGGACATCAGTTGTGATTGAAATTTTAATTTACGGTGTGTACCAAATGGGGCTTGTATACGCACGTTCTTGTCCTTTCATTGGGGTAGCATCTGGTATATCAACCCCATAACGCATAGTGTCATAGGCTTGCCAAGTAGGAGTTGGTATTTCTAAAACACGAGCATAATAAACCGCATCTTACTCATCATTAAAATCTGGATCGGACCAAACAGCTTGTAAATGCACATCTTCAATAGAGTTGGTGTACGTAGCATTTTTCACATCTACAGTGTCACCTACTGACGTTTTACAACGACCTTCCGTATCAATTTCTCTTCCATCAGATACTGCCACGTCATAAATTATTTCATGACGTTTATTATTTTTATCGGTCCAACCCTTTATAATTTGTATCCTGTCTAAATTTCCTGAATGTGGATCTTTCATTGCTGAAACCATAAAGGTTGGAGCATTTTTCTTATTAGGTTTAATGGGCAAGTCGCCACCCATAGGCACTCCTTTGCTATACCCAATCTCTGCCATGTTATTTTGAACAACGTCAGAATCGTTATAGTCCCATCCACCAAATAATCTCACAGAGATACGAGCACCTGTTGTCGCATAGGTTTCTTTACGTTCCATCGCATCAAAAAGGTCTTCACGTGTATTGTCTTTTGACCACACTGCTGCAAGCCCTGAGGCAATTGTTTCACCTTCATAGGCAGTAAGATTGTCATCACCTGCAACTGATGCAATTACAACATGTTTATATCTATCAGCTGTAGGCTCACTATTTGGGGTTTTTTTCCCAATAATTGTCTTCTCGTGTAGATACAATGGAAGTGTGTGAATCAGTACTTCCATTCATGCCAATTTTAAAAGGATTGACACCCAGTTCAGTTTTTTGTTGAAGGCCTACTTGAAATGCACTGCGCGCATACTCAGTTGGAAGCATGTCATCGGTTTTGGGATTAAGGCCTGCTATATCCGCTTTATCCCATGTTCCATAATCAGCAAATTCGTCGTCAGGCGATAATATAGGATGTGCTTCACCATCCCCTTTTATTTGTGTGACCTCATAAAGAGGCTCCCATCGCATACGTGTTTCAGCATAGTCTTTATCAATGGGTTTGCCGTTTACTCTAGTAGTAGAAAACATGATGCCATTTGAAAGATTGCCATTATGCGCAATCGCCATGGCGCGGCCACCTGTAACAGCTTCGTAATTATCTAAATACTTCCAAAGATCTTCCGGATCATACGAATCGAAAGCCGAAAAAGGGACGACTTGTTTAGTTTCTTCAGCATCATCACGGAATATTATTACTCGGTGTAAATTACTAGGGCCTTTGCTGTGTTAATTGACGTCCACTCATAACCAATAAATGCTGTAAACCGACCCGGATCATTGTATTGATCAGCAAATTCAATACTTCTTTCCCAAACTGTTTTCATCATTCCAGGATTATCAATTAGATCTTTATTTTGTGTCATACCCTCAGACACCCAAACCATAAATGCATCGTGCCCTTTGCCTTCTTTAACTAAATCATGCATTTTTTTACCGTATTCATTTTTCAGCAACTCTTCGTCGGATTCCGCTATAACAAGAAAATTCAATGGTCGAATAATGCGAGTTTTTTGCCCACTACTGGTTGTGACTTCGCGACCTAACGCAAATTGGTACGCCTTGTCAGGACCTAGTGTATTCCCAATCATTCCTGCATCTGCTGAATAGGAAGCATGTAAATGAGTATCGCCCCAATAAACTCTTGTATTCGTGTCATTGATAAGGTGGGGTGCGTATAGTTTCTCACTTGAATAAGAGAGTGGAGGAAGCAATAGTAAAACTGAAAATATTAATAATTTAGTTATTTTCGCTTTAGTTACCTTAGTTAATGAGAAAGTTCACCTATTATCATTGAAAGAATTTAATCACATCTAAAATCTCAGGGGAATTTAAAAATGTCCGCTTTGGGTCGAAAGCGGTCACATCCACGCTTTCAAAAATTTTTCTAAATGCTCCTCACCTGACTCAGACAAGAAGTCTCTAACTTGCTGACATTTTCGCTCATATTCTTTTTCATAAATTTTTCCACGCATTAATTCAAACCGTAGAAATACTAAATACGTATTCAACACATCGGTTTCACAGTAGTTACGGATTTCTTCAATTTTTCCATCTAAAAAAGCGCCACATACTTTACTGCCATCCATTCCCAACTTACCCGGGAAACCAAGCATAGTTGCAATATGGTCTAACTTTGCATTAGCGCGCATTTGGAACCCTGCCAACACATCCATTAAATCGATATGTCGCCAGTGAAAACGACTTATGTAGTTGTTATAACGGAAACTAGTATCATCATCACCCATTTGCCAATAGTGCTGTGCATTCACACCATGCAATAAAGAGCGATAGTGCATCACCGGCAAATCAAAGCCTCCGCCATTCCATGAAACAATGGTTGGGTTATATTTTTCCAATCCATCATAAAAACGTTTGAGTAATTCTTTTTCAGGAGAATCTGCATCACCTAGTGACCAGACTTTTACGGAATCATGTGTGGCCAAAACCGCAGAAATTGCAACAATGCGTTGCATATAATGCGGCATGAAATCACTGCCAGTTTGTTGATTGCGGAGATGCTCGATAGCTTTAATCACATCTTTATCAGGCAAACCTTCTAAGTCATAAATTTTCTTGCCTGACTCCACATCAGGCACTGTCTCAATATCAAATACCAGTACATTCATATTTTTCTTGCTTGTAATACTTACTGGGCAAAAACGCCCGTTGATAGATACCGATCGCCCCGATCACATACAATACTTACAATTACTGCATTCTCTACTTGCTCGGAAAGCTTTAGTGCAGCAGCCAAGGCTCCACCTGACGATACCCCACAAAAAATACCTTCCTCTTTACCCATTCTACGCATCATCACTTCTGCTTCTTCCTGGGTAACCTGAATTACTTGATCAATATTTTTATCATTGTAAATACTCGGAACATATTCTTCTGGCCATTTTCGAATGCCTGGAATCTTTGAACCTTCTGATGGCTCCACACCCACAATCTGTATTTCTGGGTTTACTTCTTTTAAATATCTTGAAGTTCCCATTATTGTGCCAGTAGTGCCCATAGAACTTACAAAGTGTGTGATTTTTTTATCGGTATCTCGCCAAATTTCAGGACCAGTATTTTTATAGTGCGCTAAAGGATTGTCAGGGTTTGCAAACTGATCCAACACTTTACCCTGGCCTTCACCTTGCATTTGTAACGCTAAATCACGCGCATGTTCCATTCCTTCTTCAGCTGACACAAGAATCAACTCTGCACCAAATGCCTGCATAGACTGACGCCGTTCCATACTCATATTTTCTGGCATGATTAACTTAAGTTGGTAACCTTTTATTGCAGCAACCATTGCCAACGCGATACCAGTGTTACCACTAGTTGCTTCAATCAACACATCACCCGGTTTAATTTCACCACGCTTTTCAGCCTCGACAATCATACTTAATGCAGGACGATCTTTTACTGAACCCGCAGGATTGTTACCTTCGAGTTTTGCCAAAATAACATTATTTGTTTCACCTGGCAGACGCTGTAGACGTACTAAAGGTGTGTTACCTATAAAGTTTTCAATAGTTGAGATATTCATTTGGATATAGTTCTTATTTATATTGTTATTTTTCTGTGATTAAAGCTTGAGCAACAACATAATTTTGTTCGTCAGAGATACTGATGTGTATGTCCAGTGTTTTAGATTTTATTTCTTCTGCAAATTCTTTTGTAAACTCTAAACTAGGCTTACCTTTTTCGTCATGTTGTACATACATTTTACACCAATGCACATTATCTCGAATTCCAGTACCCAGCGCTTTAACAAATGCTTCTTTTACTGCAAACCGCTTAGCCAGAAAGGCAACTTTGTTGGCTGAAGCCTCTAATTCAGACAACTCATCATCATGAAGAATTTTCGAAGCAAAGTTTTCATTAAAACGCTCATAAGACTTAGCTATACGTGAAATTTCAACAATATCAATTCCTGTGCCTAGAATTTTCATATTAATTGTCTGCTAACTTAACCTTTAGCATCCATCTTTTCTCGCATCTCATGCACAGCTTTCTCCAAACCAACAAACAAAGCATGCGCTACAATTGAATGACCAATATTTAATTCATACATTTGCTCAATATTTGCAATGGACGCAACGTTTTCATAATGCAAGCCATGCCCCGCATTCACTACCAATCCCAATGATGCAGCATGCGCAACCGCATTCTTTATTCTTTGAAATTCTTGAATTTTCTCATCGCCCTCACTACTCGCATACGTACCTGTATGTAGTTCAATAACAGGCGCACCCGCTTCAGCTGAAGCATCAATAATTTTAAGATCAGGCTCGATAAACAATGAAACTACAATATTTGAATCAGTTAACGCTGAAGTAATATCTTTAACTCTAGAACCATGCTTAATGACATCTAAACCACCTTCTGTAGTGAGCTCTTGACGATGCTCAGGAACAATACAACAATTCTCTGGCTTAACTCTCAATGCGATATCACGTATTTCATCCGTAGCCGCCATTTCTAAATTCATGCTGCTTTGAATTACTTCCTTTGCCAAATAAACATCGTCATCTTGTATATGACGTCGGTCTTCACGCAAATGCATAGTAATGCCATCCGCACCGGCACGCTCTGCTAGCACTATCGCTTGCTTTAGATCTGGATAAGGCGTGAACCGTGCTTGACGGATCGTCATCACATGATCAAGGTTTACGCCCAAGCGCACTTTTGGTTTAGCCGACATTTTATTATTTTAAAGATTATTCAAGTGTTTATGCTTGCATAAATTGCAAAATTTCTCGACTGTGCAATGGGCGACTATCTAAGTGCCAATTAATAACACCTCGCATCAGTCGTTTTGCTTCTGACAAGCATGAAGCATCCATGCTCAATGGTGATTGCAACCCAATCAAAGTCGCACCTTTAATTACATTCCATGCAGTATTTTCATGCTGAATTCTAGCTGGACCTAGACCCACATCATATCGATAGAATCCGTCTTCGTGGATTGGGGTCTCATGATCGACTTCTTTATCTAAGGAAAGCCCGTGACCTACCAACTCAAGTAATTCTATTTCGAATAACCGTAAAGCTTTTTCCTGACTATCGCCTTTCTCCAATAAGTGAATAACATTTCTGTAAAGGTCAAATATTTCTTTGCTTGGACTGGATTTAGGCACTAGTTTTAAAATCAGCTCATTCAAATACATTCCCATAATAGACACTTCAGGTGTTGACACCTGTTTTACTGTAACACTCTCTACATGAGTGAGCGTAAACAGCTCGCCCCTACCGCTCCAAGAGATAAGAAGAGGCGTAAATAATAGGTCTACACTTGAATTTTTTTTCTTTGAACTGTACCCAAGGCAAGAAACCAAACCATGCTCTGGAGTAAGCATCTCGACAATACGGCTAGATTCTCGATAACGCCTGGCATGCATACAATATGCTTGCTCTAGTTGCACCCTCATGGTCGAGCTCACTTATTCCTTAAATTGCGACACAATATCTTGCTGATCTTGCCAATTCTGTTTTACCTTCACCCAAGTTTTTAACATCACTTTTTTGTTAAAAACCTTTTCTAGCCTGTTTCGAGCCTGCTCGCCAATGGCTTTTAATTTTGAACCTTTTTTACCAATCACGATACCTTTTTGACTGTCTTTCTCAACCCAAATGACCACACCAATGGATATTAGATCTTCATCAAAACTTAGATTTTCAACTTCAGTATATATCGCATAAGGCAATTCCTTATGCAGCTGAGTAATCGCTGCACCACGCACAATTTCAGAAATCACAAATGCATCATCACGATCCCATACAACATCTTCAGGAAAAAGAAATACTGACTCTGGCACCTGGCTACACAAAACATTTGTGAGCGTATTCATATTTTTATCATGCAAGGCAGAAATAGGAATAATATCCTCGAACTCATAACGGCTTTTTGCATCTTCTAGAATAGGCAACAGCGCAGACTTATCTTTCATTCTGTCAATTTTATTAATTACCAGAACAACGGGACAATTCGCTTCTTTAACTTGTGTTAACAAATAATCGTCTTCATCACTCCAACGACCCATTTCTGCAACCATTAACACTACATCCACCTCTTGCAAGCTAGACAATGCATTACTAATAAGAACTTTATTTATTAATCTTTTATTACCCAGCTGAATTCCGGGTGTATCGACAAGAACCAGCTGGCATGTTGTTAAGCTTAGAATTCCGCGAATATTATGTCGCGTAGTTTGCGGCTTATGTGTGGCTATAGATAATTGCTCCCCCAAAAGAGCATTAAACAATGTAGATTTTCCTACATTAGCGCGCCCAACGATAGCCACGAAACCACAATGTGTTTTAGTTGTCATCTACTATAAAATTATAATGAATTAAACTTTTTTTTGAAATAAATTCAAATGCAAGTTCCGCAGCATCTTGTTCGGCTTTTCGACGACTAGTTCCAATTCCAATAAAAGTTTTCTGGCAATTCTCAATAACACATTGCACCGAGAAAGTCTCATTTCCAGACTTACCATGCTTCTCAACAATATCGTATACAGGTAGTTTTTCACCATTAGATTGCAATAATTCTTGCAATCTGGTTTTAGCATCTTTAAGTTCATCCACTGTTGGAATGTTAGAAAATCGACTTGTATACAACTTCTCAATAAAAATGCATGCACTCTCATAACCTGTAGAAACGAAAACTGCTCCAATCAACGCCTCAAGTGCATCTGCTAAAATTGATGATCTTCGTAGACCACCTGATTTTAGTTCTCCAGCACCTAAAACCAAATGACTCGCCAAATTATGTTCACGCGCGATTTCTGCCAAGGTATCTTTTCTGACTAGATGAGCCCGCATCCGCGTAAGGTCACCTTCAGGGTAGGAAGGAAAATGGTTAAACAACCAATTGGCCACAAAGAACCCTAGCAAGGAATCGCCCAAGTATTCTAGACGCTCATTATTATTACTGCTTACACTTCGATGTGTTAGAGCACGAAGACAGAGCTCCGAACTTAAAAGCTCTTCTCCAAGTAGCTCAACAAGACTCAATATTTATCTTCTTAGGTTTTATTTTTTAATGTTGACAGTTTGACGTTGGTCAAATGTAGCTATCGCATCCAAATTTGCAATCACAGGAACTCTTACTTCGTAATTCAAACCAAAATCAATTGAGTCCTTTTTTCTCTCAAACACAAAATTATCCTTATTAACTCCATAGACACCATTTATATTTAAGCGCTTACCTATAGACTGCCATAGTTGCTTCTTATTAGGTTTTTTACCCTGCATCTCTAAGGCAATATCTTCTACAATTTTTTCTGTAGTGAGGCCTTTGTAATACACTGGAAACAGCTTAATGCCTAGCATCATCAAAAATCCAATCAGCGCCAAAAAAAATACCCAAAACACGAATGTTGCACCACGTTGCTTATACATAGTTATCATTTAAACACCCTCATATTAGATAATTTTCTTACCTACTCGATCAAAATTAAACTTCTTGCCCGCAAAATCCCAATTCATCCAAACCAAAAAAGCTCGCCCTACTAAATTTTCTTCTGGTACAAAACCCCATATTCTACTATCGCTACTGTGATCTCGATTATCGCCCATAACAAAAAAGTGATTTTGCGGAACTGTAAATTCACCAGGCACACTATACCCCACCTTCTTTAATAGAATATCGTGCGGCTGATGCTCAAGGTCTTCTCGTAATATGGTCGCACCATTCATTACACTATTAGCACCTTCACCTTGATAAACTCCATTCTTCTCCTGATTAACCAACTCACCATTGATATACAGTTTTTTATCACGATAAGTTATGTGATCACCTGGCAAACCTATCACACGTTTAATGTAGTCATCTGCAGGATTTTTCGGGAAACGGAATACCGCTACATCTCCACGTTGTGGAGTACCTATACCCAACACTTTTTTATGCAATACCGGTAAACGAATTCCATAGGTAAATTTATTCACCAGAATAAAATCACCATGCAACAGAGTTGGCATCATCGAGCCTGATGGAATGCGAAATGGCTCAGCTATAAAAGAACGCAAAATCAAGACTATAAGTAATATAGGGAAAAAGGACTTACAAAGATCTAAAAACCATGGCTCACGGTATTCTTTATTTCTCGGCTCTACTGCTTCTTGACTATGCGTTGAATCATAAGACTTCTCCAGCGCACGTTTTCGCCGCTTGTCACCTAGAAATAATTTATCTAACAGCCAAACAAGTCCGGTTACTAAAGCACCTATCAATAAGGCTAATTCTAAGTCAAAGTGAAAATCTGGTGACATATATATTAATCTATCAGCAATACGCTAGAACAGATAGCCAAGTTCTATCTATTTAGTGCTTTACTTAATTTAATTGGAAACTAAATTCTACGCTATGGATAGCCATAAAATCATGTGGTTACTTAGTATAAAAGCTATACCTGGCGAGTGCGAGCCCAGACCCGACTATTAGCAGGGATTTACCAAAAATGGTATGGCTAATGCCATTCATAATTTGCGACGACTACCCAGTTGCATGTGTGGTCGGGATGAGAGGATTCGAACCTCCGACCCCCACACCCCCAGTGTGGTGCGCTACCAGGCTGCGCTACATCCCGATACGATGAATTAGTGAAATTCGATTATAAAGCAGGTAAATTATTAGCGTTTCAATACTTGAAGCAAATCTTCAAGCTCTACGCGCATTTGGTGAACGACTTGTTGGCTTTGATTGTGGTCTTCTTTAGCGTCAGATCCTGCAAGTTTCTGCCTTGCCCCACCAATGGTATAACCCTGTTCATATAGTAGACTACGAATTTGACGAATTAAAAT
Source organism: uncultured Mycobacterium sp. (assembly GCA_964196535.1). Lineage (GTDB taxonomy): Bacteria > Pseudomonadota > Gammaproteobacteria > UBA4575 > UBA4575 > JABDMD01. The sequence goes on from CAXMUG010000047.1 coordinate 9,936, forward strand.
GACATCATGTCGTTGATAATAACGGCGATTACCGCGACGCTTTACTGGTTTTAGAGATGGAAATTCTTGTTCCCAGTAACGAAGTACGTGTGGCTTTACCCCACATAACTCGCTAACTTCACCAATTGTAAAATATCGCTTCCCCGGGATTACCGGCAATTCATTATTATTATTGATTTCCAGCATATGCCTCGACTCTCGCTTTTAACTTCTGCCCCGGACGAAAAGTAACAACACGTCTTGCAGAAATCGGAATCTCCTCACCTGTTTTTGGATTACGCCCTGGACGCTGATTTTTATCGCGCAAAATAAAATTACCAAATCCTGATAACTTTACTTCATGTCCTTGTTCAAGTGCGACACGAACCTCTTCAAAAAAGATTTCGACGAGTTCTTTTGCTTCACGTTTGTTGAGGCCTAATTCCTCGAACAAATTTTCTGCCATGTCTGCTTTAGTGAGCGCCATTTTTTTATTAGCTTCTTATTTCTGCTCCAACTTTATCTTCAAGTTGAGAAATAATTAATAAGACTGTTTGTTCTATTTCCTTATCTGTAAGCGTGCGTGAAAACTCTTGTAAAATCAAGCCTAATGAGACGCTTTTCTTCGATTCTGGGATACCCTTACCTTTGTAAATACTAAACACTTCGACACTTTGCAGACAAACAATATTCATTTGTTCAATGTTTGAACGAATCTCTGCAGCGTTGACATTACCATCAACTATCATCGTGATATCCCGACGAATCGAAGGGTATTTGGATAGCGCTTGGTAAGCCTTCACAGAAGATTTCTTAAACAATTCATTCAGCTGCAACTCAAACAAATAAACAGCCGGGTCGATATCTAACGCTGATTGAATACGCGGGTGCAATTTACCAAGGCGACCAATAACCGCCTCGCCACTTAAAATTTTAGCGGATTGCCCAGGATGTAATGCGGCATCTTCCGCAGGCTTAAACGTAATCTGATCTAGAGGCAAAGAGGAAACTTGTAACACATGCTCTACATCGCCCTTAAGATCATAAAAGTCTACCTTTCTACTTACAGAACTCCATTGTTCCGGCTCACAATCGCCAACTATAAGTCCAGATAGACTTGGTAGTTGCTTTAAACCATGCGATGAATTCTTAAATTGTAATGCCTGTTCAAAAAATCGAATCCGAGATTCTTGTCGATGAAGATTACGCTGTGCAGCTTTGAGTAAACCAGGCCAAGCGCTACTACGCATCACTGATAACTCTTGCGATATAGGATTTACGAGTTGTTTGCTTGAGTTCTCGCAATTAAACAGCGCTTCAATTTCTTGATCAACAAAACTAAAGCTAATGACTTCGTGGTAGCCGCGAGATACTAATGCACTCTTTATTAACCCAAGCTGATTGGCTTCGATATTTGAAGTAGTGTTAATTGCTAACGCTTTTACGTCAGCAGGAATATTCTCATAACCCACCAAACGTGCAACTTCTTCCACCAAATCCACATCTATCGTCAAATCAAACCGATAACTAGGTGGCGTAACATGTAATACGCTATTCTCAACAAGCACTTCACAATGCAATCGTTCTAAAAGTGATTTCACCTCTTCAATAGAGAGTTGAATACCTAATATTGATTCAACTTTTGAATGCTCTAACTTAATCTCAGCAAGCTTCGGCAATGCCGATAAATCTTCTTCACAAATAACTGGTCCTGCTGCACCACCAACTAATTCTAAAATCAGTTGTGTAGCTCGCTCGATGGCTTGTTTTGCTATATTAGGGTCAACCCCACGCTCAAAACGATGCGAAGAATCGGTATGCAAGCCATAACGTCGCGCTTTACCTGCGATGATTTCTAACTTGAAAGATGCGCTTTCTAAAAACACTCTCGTAGTACTATCTTGAATTGCAGTTGCCTGCCCTCCCATAATCCCAGCTAGCGCTACCGCTTGCTTTGCATCTGCAATAACTAACTCATCTTCATCAAGCTCAATCGCTTGACCATCAAGTAATTCAAGCTTCTCACCCTTGTTAGAAAACCGTACCAGCACTCCACCATTTAATTTATCCAAATCAAATGCATGCATGGGCTGCCCCATTTCAAACATAACGAAATTAGTTATATCCGTAATTGCATTAATTGAACGTATTCCAGCACGGCGCAGTTTTTCTTGCATCCACATCGGGCTTTGCGCAGAACCAGTCACCCCTTCAATCACTCTACCCACATAACGCGGGCATTCCTGTTTAGCTTTAACTGATACTGGGAAGGAAGATTTATGGGTTGCTTTTACTTCCGGCACGGTAAATTCTTTTTGCAAAGGCTTCTCGAATAGTGCCGATACCTCACGCGCAATACCTTGAATACTTAAACAGTCAGATCGATTTGGAGTTAAATCAATATCGATCACCTGATCGTCTAAAGCAAAACTAGCGTATACATCTGCGCCTAATTCAGCCTCTTCTGGCAACTCCATAATACCCTGCGAACTTTCTGCTAAGCCTAATTCGCTCGCAGAACACAACATACCAAAAGATTTAATACCGCGAAGTTCTTTAGATTCTATTTTGAAATCATTGGGCAATACTGCGCCTACTTTTGCAAACGCAACCACAAGTCCTTTACGCACATTATTAGCACCACAAATTACGCTGCTAATTTCCCCTTTACCATCGTCTACCTGGCAGACATGTAACTTTTTTGCATCAGGATGGTCTCCAACCTCGAGCACTTTTGCAATCACCACGCCGGTAAATTTAGGCGCAGCGGGTTCAACAACATCAACCTCCAAACCAGCCATAGTTAAAGTATCCGCCAATTGCTGCGTACTTACCCCTGGCTCTACCCATTCACGCAACCAATTTTCACTTACACGCATGATCTAATTTTTAACCTATTTAGTTATGTAAACTGCTTTAGAAAACGCAAATCGTTATCAAAAAACAAACGCAAGTCATTCACTTGATAACGCAACATCGCTAAACGCTCAACCCCCATACCAAATGCATAACCATTATATTTATTGATATCAATACCGACGCTAGCAAACACATTCGGATGCACCATGCCGCAACCCATCACTTCTAACCATTTTACTGTGTTGGTTTTTTTATCCACCATACCAATATCGATTTCTGCAGAAGGTTCTGTAAAAGGGAAATAAGATGGACGAAAACGCACCTTTAAATTTCCATCTTCAAAAAAGCTTTGCAAAAAATCAATAATAATGCCTTTCAAATCTACAAACGAAACTTGCTCATCCACCAACAAACCTTCTACTTGATGAAACATAGGGCTATGCGTGGGATCAGAATCACATCGGTAAACACGCCCTGGAGCAATAATTCTTATTGGTGGATTTTGCTCTTGCATCACATGAATCTGCACCGAAGACGTATGTGTGCGCAATAAAAGTTTATCGTCAAAATAAAAAGTGTCATGCATTGCACGCGCCGGGTGATGATCAGGAATATTTAGCGCTTCAAAGTTATGGAATTCGTCTTCAATTTCTGGGCCTTCTTCTACTACGAAGCCAAATTGCTTGAAGTAATTTTGAATTCTATTAAGCGTAAGTGTAATCGGATGCAGGGTTCCAGGACTTTGCCCTCTACCTGGCAAAGTAATATCCAGAGTTTCGTTTTTTAGCTGTTGATTAATCTCGGTTTCTTGCAGATGAGATTTTCTACTCTCAATCGCTTGCTGGATACGTACTTTAACTTTATTGATTTCTTGACCTGCTGCGGGGCGATCTTCCTTAGGGAGTTTACCTAGCGTTTTAAGCTGCTCTGTTAGTACACCCTTTTTTCCAAGATACTGTACGCGCAAGGATTCTAATTCCTCCATGCCGTCAGCAGACTGAATTTCATCTATGGCAGAGGCTTCTAAAGAACTAAGATCGGACATGTTTTTAAAATCAACTCTTTAAACAAAAAAGGGAAAGACAATGCCTTTCCCTTTAATCAATCTATACAAATTAATATTTTGTGAAGATGATAATCCTACGAATATGTGCTTGGCTAAGCTGCCGCTAAACTTGCTTTTGCTCTTTCAGCCAGTTTACCAAAAGTATCAATATCATGAATCGCCAAGTCTGCTAAAACCTTGCGATCTATATCAATTGAAGCTTTATTCAAACCATCAACCAATCTGCTATATGATAAATCAAACTGTCTTGCTGCAGCATTAATACGCACAATCCAAAGTGAACGGAACTGGCGCTTCTTCTGTCTACGGTCACGATATGCGTATTGACCCGCCTTGATTACCGCTTGTTTGGCAACACGATAAACATTTTTACGTGCTCCGTAATAACCTTTAGCTTTAGCACGTACTTTTTTATGTTTTGCGTGTGCGACAACGGATCTTTTTGCTCTTGGCATCTCAGTACTCTCTAATCTTTTGGGCTAATTTCTTTAGCTGAATTCTTTCGTTATGGATAATATCTTATGCGTAAGGCAGCATTTGCTTCACAGCTTTAACATCCGCATCGGCGATCATGGCATCAGCACGCAAGTGTCTTTTTCTTTTCGTGCTCTTCTTACTAAGAATATGTCTTAAATGAGATTGCGAACGCTTGAAACCACCTTTAGCAGTTCTCTTAAAACGCTTTGCAGCACCTCTGTTTGTTTTTAATTTTGGCATCTTAATTTTCGCTTATTATCTTATTACTTTAATTTCTACTTCTTTAATTTTTTCAGGGGAGTAAACACCATAACCAATTGCCTCCCTTCCATCTTTGGTCGCTGCTCTACTTCACCATGCTCTTCTAAATCTTTTTCAATTCGATCCAGTAATTTTACACCTAAGTTTTGGTGCATCATTTCTCGGCCTCGAAATCGAATGGTAACTTTAGTTTTATCACCATCAGTTAAAAATTCAGTAAGCTTTCTTAACTTGGTTTGATAGTCGCCTTCTTCAGTTCCCGGTCTAAACTTAATTTCTTTAACATGAATTAGCTTTTGTTTCTTTTTCGCAGCATGTGATTTCTTGCTTTGTTCAAATCTAAATTTACCGTAATCCATCACCCTGCAAACCGGAGGCTTGGCATTGGGCTGGATCTCTACTAAATCTAAATCAGCGTCTTGTGCAATTTGTTGCGCTTCGTCAATCGCAACTACACCAACTTGTTCGCCATCACTTCCAATCAATCGAACTTCTTGATTGGTTATATCACCATTTAAACGATTACCTTTCGCTGCGCTAATGTTCTAATCCTCCAAAAAAATTAATGGCCGCGGTTCGCGCTTTCCTCGGTAAACTTTTGCACGATAGTATTTACATCCATCGAGCCAAGATCTTCACCACTACGCGTTCGGACGGCCAGCTGATTCGCTTCAAGCTCACGATCACCCACTACCAGCATATACGGCACATGGGACATTGTGTGCTCGCGAATCTTAAAGCCAATCTTCTCATTTCTCAAGTCAGAAGTGACCCTGAACCCTTGATTTTTAAGCGTTTCTAGCACTGAGCCCACATATTCACTGTGTTTATCAGCAATATTCATGATTACCGCCTGTGTTGGCGCTAACCAGAAGGGTAAATTACCAGCATAGTTCTCAATTAAAATACCTATGAATCGCTCTAAAGAGCCCAATATGGCACGGTGAATCATCACCGGCACATGCTTAATTCCATCTTCAGCCACATAATTGGCATCTAAACGCCCCGGCATGGAGAAATCCACCTGAATGGTGCCACATTGCCACGCACGGCCAATGCAGTCTCGAAGGGTAAAATCTATCTTTGGACCATAAAAGGCGCCCTCACCTGGCTGCAGCTTGTATTCCAACTCTTGATTTTTGAACGCTTGCTCAAGAGCCAACTCCGCTTCATCCCAAAGCCCATCCTCTCCAACCCTCTGCTCAGGACGAGTGGACAAGGCTAATTCAATTTTTTCAAAGCCAAAATCTTTATATACATCAAAAGTAAGTTTGATTAATTCAGCCACTTCTTCTTGCAATTGCTCTCGGGTACAAAAGATATGAGCATCATCTTGCACAAAGCGTCGGCAACGCATCAAACCATGCAAAGTTCCAGAAGGCTCATTGCGATGCACCAAACCAAACTCTGAAAGTTTTAATGGCAAATCTCGATAACTTTTTAGACCCTGATTATAAATTTGCACATGCCCTGGGCAGTTCATGGGTTTAATTGCATATTCACGATTTTCAGATTGTGTAGCAAAAATCATGTCACCAAATTTATCCCAATGACCAGACTTCTCCCACAGCTTTCTATCCAGCACTTGTGGCGTTAATACTTCTTGATAACCACGTTGCTTAAGCGAGTCGCGAATATAGTTCTCAACTACTTTATATAAAGTAAATCCACGATCGTGCCAAAACACCATGCCCGGCGCTTGTTCTTGAAAATGAAACAAATCCATTTTTTTACCGATCTTACGATGATCACGCTTCTCTGCTTCTTCTAACCGAGTGAGATATTCTTTAAGTTGTTTTTTATCCGCCCACGCAGTTCCATAAATACGCTGCAACATTTGGTTATCTGAATTGCCACGCCAATATGCACCGGCAAGCTTAGTTAACTTAAATGCACGCAAGTGGCGAGTGTTAGGCACATGCGGCCCACGGCACATATCAATGTACTCTTCGTGATGATACAAAGCGATAACTTCACCATCTGGAATCTCGGATACAATTTCTACTTTGTAATCTTCATTACGTTCTTTAAATGCATTCACTGCTTCATCACGACTGACCACTTTGCGAATTACGTCGTAATCTTTTTTAATCAGTTCGCCCATGCGTTTCTCAATCGCAGCTAGATCTTCGGGTGTAAACGGACGCTCGTATTCGATATCGTAATAAAATCCGTTATCAATCACCGGACCGATTGCCATCTTTGCATTAGGATAAAGTTGTTTAACAGCATGCCCCATTAGATGCGCAAATGAGTGACGAATAATATCGATGCCATCTTGACCTTTACTAGTAACAATTTCTAAATGAGCATCTTCTGTTATATCCACACAAGCATCTGCAAGCTCACCATTAATGCGCCCTGCAATTGTAGCTTTTGCTAATCCAGGTCCAATAGATTCGGCGACTTGATGAGTAGTGACAGGATTGTCGAATTGTTTTTGAGTTCCGTCAGGAAGGGTGATGACTGGCATTTACTTTCTCTCTTTCAGTGGTGACCTCTACGACCGGCCACTTGTTAAATATAATATTGAATAGCTTCGCTATATTTTACTTGCGTGTAGTACTCGCACGCAAGAGTGGTAGGCACGAGCAGATTCGAACTGCTGACCTCTACCATGTCAAGGTAGCGCTCTAACCAACTGAGCTACGCGCCTATTGCGATTGGTGAAATTAACATAGATCTAATTTGTGCGATACCTCAGGTCCAATAGATGAGCCTCACATCGCACTTGGCTTCCCAATGATAATGTCTTTTAGCCTTTCTATTTCGTCTCTAATTTTAGCCGCTTCTTCAAATTCCAAGTCTTTCGCATGCTTATACATTTTTTGCTCAAGCTGCCTCACTTTCTTCATACCTTGCTCTGGTGTCATGCGTGAATATTCATAAATCTCTTCAGCCACTTTCTTGCGTGACGCACCCTTACTCAAGTCATACCGCATTTTGTATGCACCCTCCATAATATCGGATACATTCTTTTTAATACCTACAGGAGTAATGCCATGCTCTTTATTAAAAGCCACTTGTTTTTCGCGACGACGATCGGTTTCATCAATCGCCTTTTGCATGGAGCCGGTTATTTTGTCTGCATACATAATGGCTTTACCACTTAAGTGTCGTGCAGCACGCCCTACTGTTTGAATCAGTGATCTTTCCGATCGCAGGAAACCTTCTTTATCTGCATCGAGTATGGCTACTAAGGATACTTCGGGGATATCTAAACCCTCTCTCAATAAATTAATCCCCACCAAGACATCGAAATCACCCTTGCGCAAACCACGAATTATTTCTACACGCTCTACGGTATCGATATCAGAATGCAGGTAACGCACCCGTACACCATGCTCATTTAAATATTCAGTAAGGTCTTCTGACATACGCTTGGTTAGCGTTGTAATTAAGATACGTTCATCTTTTTGGACACGTTCATTAATTTCAGATAACACATCATCCACTTGAGATCCGACGGGACGCACCTCTATTTCTGGATCGATCAATCCTGTAGGACGCACAACTTGTTCGGCAACAGCATCTGATTTTTCTGCTTCGTATAGACCTGGTGTAGCAGATACATAGATCATCTGCGGAGCTAAATCTTCAAATTCTTCAAACTTTAAAGGCCGATTATCCATGGCAGAAGGAAGCCTGAATCCGTATTCCACCAGCGTTCCTTTGCGTGAACGATCGCCTTTATACATACCACCAAACTGCGGCACTGATACATGGCTTTCATCCATCACCATTAGTGCGTTGTCAGGCAAGTAATCTAATAGGCATGGTGGCGGCTCACCGGGAGCCCGACCAGACAAATAACGCGAGTAATTTTCGATACCATTACAGTAACCAATCTCTTGAATCATTTCTAAATCAAAACGCGTGCGTTGCTCTAAACGTTGTTCTTCAACTAAACGATTTTCTTTCTTTAATACTTTTAAACGATCTTTTAATTCGTCTTTAATTTGATCTACAGAGTTTAATAAAATTTCTCGTGGAGTTACATAGTGTGTTTTTGGATAAATAGTTAATCGCGGCACTTTACGCACCAGCTCACCTGTAAGCGGATCAAAGTAACTAAGGTTTTCGATTTCATCATCAAACAATTCAACGCGAATCGCTTCTCGTTCAGATTCTGCCGGATGCACATCGATGACATCACCATGAACGCGAAAAGTACCGCGGCGCAGCTCTACATCATTCCGTGTGTACTGCAACTCAGCGAGTTTATGCAATAATTTACGCTGATCGATGCGATCACCTCGATCTAGATGCATCACCATTCCTAGGTATGCTTTTGGATCTCCCAGACCATAGATAGCCGATACCGTTGCTACAATGATGGTATCAGGGCGCTCAAATAGTGCCTTAGTCGCCGAGAGACGCATTTGTTCTATGTGATCGTTCACCGAGGCATCTTTCTCTATAAAGGTATCACTTGAAGGCACATACGCTTCTGGCTGGTAGTAGTCGTAATACGAGACAAAATATTCCACTGCATTTTTGGGGAAGAACTCCATCATTTCCCCATACAGTTGGGCCGCCAAGGTTTTATTGGGCGCCAGTATGATGGTGGGGCGCTGAACCTCCTGGATCACGTTAGCGATAGTAAAGGTCTTACCCGAACCGGTAACGCCCAGCAAGGTTTGATGGGCTAAGCCATCTTTCAGGCCCTCAACAAGTGAAGCAATCGCCACTGGCTGGTCGCCCGCAGGATCGAATTTCGTATTTAATTGAAAATTACTTTGCATAGCTATTATTGCTTTTTGAACACTTTTGACTTATCTCTTTTAGAAAGTTCACGTATGATGTCTCGCCGCTGTAAAGTGGCTCACCAAACAATCAACTTTGACAACATAATATACAAGGGAACTCTTGTGACCATTCCATTAGCCAATCGCGTATCGCGCATTCAGCCATCAGTCACTTTAGCCATAACGGCTAGGGCAAATCAAATTCGCGCTGAAGGTGGAGATATTTTGAACCTTGCTGCAGGCGAGCCAGACTTTGATACACCAGAACATATTAAAGCCGCTGCAATTCAAGCTATGCAGGATGGTAAAACCAAATACACTCCTGTACCGGGAACCGTCTCCTTAAAAAATGCAGTCATAGATAAATTCCAGCGAGAGAATCAACTCAGCTACAAAGCCAATGAGGTGATGATTTCAAATGGCGGCAAGCAAGTATTTTACAACTTATGCCAAGCTCTTCTTAATGACGGTGACGAGGTACTCATTCCTGCACCGTACTGGGTATCTTACCCTGACATGGCCCTATTAGCTGGCGGCGAGCCGGTTATTATCCCAAGCGATGATGCGCACCGCTGCAAAATCACCGCTGCTGATTTAGAAAAACACATCACACCAAAATCAAAACTATTTGTAATCAATAGCCCATCCAATCCTTCTGGAATTGCTTATACAAAAGAAGAATTAGCCGAACTGGGCAAGATATTAGAAAAACATAAAAACATTGTAGTGGTTACGGATGATATTTATGAGCACATTATGTTTGGCGGGGAAAAGTTTACTAATATATTAAATACAACTCCTTCTCTTAAAAACCGTACCGTAGTTTTAAATGGAGTTTCAAAAGTGTATTCCATGACCGGCTGGCGCATTGGCTATGCAGCAGGACCAAGTAACATCATTAAAGCCATGACAAACATTCAGTCACAAAGCACTTCAAATCCATGCTCTATTTCACAGGCAGCTGCAGAAGCAGCGTTAACTGGTGACCAAGGTTGTGTAAGCACGATGTGTAAAGCATTTGAAGAACGCCATGCTTACATAGTCAATGCATTAAATGAAATTGATGGCGTTGACTGCATGAGTTGTGACGGTACGTTTTATTGTTTCCCAAATATTCAGGGGCTTATTGATAGAGCAGATGGTATTTCAAATGATGTTGAATTTGCAGAGCACTTACTGGTTAAATCTGGCATCGCAGGTGTACCTGGCACTGCATTTGGTTCACCCGGGCATATACGATTTTCTTACGCAACGAGCATGGAAGTTTTAGAACAAGCGATGGCCCGCTTGCGAGAATTGTAAAACAGATTTATATTATTTGTGGATTAGTATTGGATTAATTTCAGATTACTGAAGGGTCCAAACAATGGAAAATTAAAATTACCTTGACGAATTATCCTTGGCTGGCGTATTTCGCTGCTAAAGCACCATTTACATGTTGCGGCAGAACATCACGTTGCACGTGCTGCTTAAAACGCTGCACATCGATACTATCTAAGATACGTAACATCTTATACATACCATCCTCAGACAAAATCATCATATCGATCCACGGATTTTTAGGATTTCCCGGGGTATCAATTCGAAATTTACGTTTTTGATCATCGCCCAAATTACGTGTTGCTACAGTCACATTTGGCTTGCCGGTTCGCTTATTAATTGCTAAACCTAAGCATCTACAAATATCTGCCGCAACAAACCATGGCCCACCGGTCTCTTCCTTGACGATCCGAATCTGATGGCCACTATATTCAAATAGCGTTACGTTTCCCACTTTGTGTCACTCCTTGTATTCACACAATATTCAAACACGACATATGTCGCTCACTGAGAAATATTTATAGTACGATCAAAGACCTACAGACGATGGTTGCCGCTTATTGGTACTATCAGCCAGATGACCTGAGCCTGTATACTGACTGAAAAAAACCAAAGGCAAAATGGGCCGACCAATGAAATCTGTTATCAATGGTGTATTTGTGCTCAATAATTGAGCGAGATGAACATGTTCTAGAAAACTATTGAAATCTCACATGCTTTATTTGATGCGAGCCAAACGCAGGAACATAACCATTTGAGATAACAATTGGTGAATACCACCGAATCAATGTTGACCCGCACAGAGTGGATCGTTATCCTCTCTCGCTTCCATTATTCCCTGGTAGCTCAGTTGGTAGAGCGGGTGACTGTTAATCACTAGGTCGGCGGTTCGAGCCCGTCCCAGGGAGCCATTAAATCAATCACTTACTCATTCGAACTTTTTCAATTATACCTTGGTGCTACGCTGGTGCTACATTTGGATTGAAAATAAATTTATTTTTTAATTTATTAGCCTAACTCTGACATAGGCACTCAATATTGATTTGAAGGAAACAGAATGTCCGCTTTCGCCCAATTATGGACATTCAGACTTGCTAGATGCTAATAAATTAAAATAGATTTACCCATCCTATTTATGCCAATTCCACCTTGAAATATATAAATTAACCCTATATATAGTCATATCTACTTACTAGTTAAATTGTCAGGATTGATTATGAATGAAACTGTGCCATCTTCTGCTGAAGAATCTCCATTAGCAAAGAATTTGAAATCTAAATCGATTTGGATGCGCCTGCTATTTATGCTGGTTATGACCTTTTTATATTCTGTTTCTAGAATAGTAGTAGGAGTTGTTGTGGCCGTACAGTTTTTCTGGGTGTTGTTTACAGGCGAAGCTAATCAAAAACTACAAGAATTTGGTAAATCACTTGCCACGTATACTAATCAGATAATTCTTTATCTAACGTTTAATACTGAGGAACGACCGTTTCCATTTGATTTGGATTGGCCAAAATAGAAATAATCTTTTTGCATAATGTCCGCTTTCGGCCAATAGCGGTCATAAAAATATATACCTAGATTACAGGAAAAGCATTTTTACTGAAGGCAGTCATTGCAATATAAGCAAATGTCAGTAGTGCCAGAAACCCAGAAAAAATGCGTATGCCTTTAGTCTTACCTCTCTTTAATGCAACAGTTCCTAAAATAATATATACCAGCAAAGCAACTATCTTTGCGTTTATCCAGGTAGCTGGACCTGGGTATTGTGAAGTAATTATTATCAATGCTATGGCTGATAGTAGCAGAAAGGTATCATTAATATGAGGCGTAATTCTTACCCAACGTTGCTGTAACATTGGTGACGATTGAATCATCCAAATACCACGAATAATAAAGCCTACAATTGAAATTAAAGCCGTTGTAATATGGATAAATTTAAAAAGAATGTAGCCAGACATAAACTTCAATATTAGTTAGATGCTCATCGTCATGGAAATATAAATTCTATGTCCGCGTTGGGTCGTTAGCAGACATTAAACTATGTTGTTTTGTAGTTTCCAACCTTACTTCCTCTAAATATCGTTATCGTATGTCCGCTTTCGGCCATAAGCGGACATGGTGCTGACAAGTTAAC
>CAXMUG010000048.1:0-4130 GCA_964196535.1 uncultured Mycobacterium sp.
GAAAAATAGTCACGGATAAATTAAGAAGCTATGGCGTTGCACATCGTGAACTCATTCCAGAGCCCATTCATGATACCTCGCAATATGCGAACAATCGTGCAGAGCTTTCGCATCAACCCACACGTGTGAGAGCGCGAGGAATGAGGCGATTCAAATCGACACAACAAGCACAACGCTTTTTAAGTGCGCATGCAGCGGTATACAATCTCTTTAATCTTGGTCGACATTTAGTATCCGCCAAGCATTACCGATTATTTAGAGAGAGTGCTTTTGCATCTTGGAAATGTGCAGCAGCATTATAGAATATGTTTTATCTAGAATTTACAAGATGTAGAGAAGTTAACTTGTCAGTACCCTTAAAACCTATCAATAAAACGATTTCTAATTCATAATCTTGTTTTTAATTTGTACTAATCAATAGAAATTACTAGTGATTAATTAAAAAGGAAATGAAAAATGAAACATCTCACAAAGTTATCGGGAGTCTTATCTGCTGTAGTGTTTATGTTTACGATAAGCGCTACTCAACTACTAGCCGACAGTGCAGCCGAAATTGATGCGGGTGTCGATGCTACTTTAAAGAATCTTCTCGCTAGTGAACCGACTGCAGCTGAACTCTCTAAAGTGGCCAAGGGGATTCTAGTTTTTCCTGATGTTTGGAAGGCAGGGTTAATAGTCGGCGGTAAGTTTGGCGAAGGAGCCCTACGTGAAGGGGGTAAAACTGTTGGATACTATAATACTGTTGCGGCTTCTTATGGCCTGCAAGCGGGCGTACAAAAATTCGGGTACGTATTATTTTTCATGACAGATGGAGCGCTTGCACATCTAAAGAGTAGTAAAGGTTTCGAGGTGGGTATAGGCCCAAGTATTGTTGTTGTTGACAAAGGTGTAGCGAAGACCTTTACCACAACAACTGCTAAAGATGAAATCTACGCCTTCTTTATGGACCAGAAAGGACTCATGGGTGGGATGGGTCTTGAAGGTACCAAAATGACCAAGATCAATCCTAAATAAAAAAGAGCTATTTAACAGTGAATATGGAATAACAAGTTCGCTTCTACTGAATAACTGCTAACGAGCTAAAGCGGACAATGCAGTCATAAACGATTGATCATGCATAGAAAAATCTAGCAAAAGATTCAAAAGTAATGCTTATTCTATTTCTTACTTTTAGAGTTCAAGCTATCCTCTTCTAACTCATCAGGCTCTATAAAACCGACGGGATCCATATGTTCGCCCCCAGATCGAGCATTCAAGATATCAACAGGCATTAATTCAAGCTCCACAATTATTGGGACTTTAAGCGTCTGCTGAAGCTCACTTTGAAACAAGTCCAGCACTGATTGCAGTTCCTCTTCAGTTCCTTCCAGTTCAGGATCTAGCTCTTTCTTTGGTATGACGCCTTCTATGTCAACAAGCAAAAAATCGCCTTGATAGTTAACATGTATTGCATCAATACGCCCTTGCCCAGTAAACACCTGTGGAAATTTTTGAGGCAAAGAAACCAACAATGCAAGCACCTCACTTTTAACGGTTAGTTTATATAAAGCTTTTTGCAATGGATCAATGATAGCTATTGATAATACTAAAACTGCGAGAAGTCCTGCGCCTGCTCTTTTCCATTGCCCATATCCTTGACTGAGTAAAATTAAGCAAGCAACCAATATAATACCAAGTAAGTTGGTAACAAAAAGAATGAAAGAACCTTTGGCAATATCTATACCACCGGAATAATGCCCTAGCTCGGTTAAAGAAAGACCTACTTCTGATGCCGCCAAGCGTCCATAAGCAAGCCCAATACCTGTTACTGCAAGTGGTGGTACAAGTGCGACAGCAATAGCAACCCCAGCAATAGAGCTATTGATACTTTTCCTTGTATAAGAAAATGCAGCAGCGGCTCCAGCAGCCATTGCTATTCCAAGATCCAGTAATGTCGGTGAAGTACGACTTAAGATTTCAGAACCCGCTATTCTTAACCCAATGAACCGAGTGCTTAAGAAAGAAAATACGATTACTAAGAGCACACCCGTAAGTATCGTTAAAAAAGAACGGCGGGCTAACTTCCAATCAAAAACGTCAATGCTGTATGCAAAACTTACGATAGGCGCCATAAGAGGTGCAATAATCATTGCTCCAATAATGGCAGGTGCACTGTTAGACAATAGCCCGAAGCTTGCAATTACTGCTGAAAGTAATAGCATGAAAAAATAGCCAAATGAAGGAATTGAGGCACTCATCATACTTGCATCAAGTTCTTCAAGAGGGACTGTCTGTTCTAAATAAGGTCTCCAGCCAGCAGTTGCTTTTTTCCAACCTGTAGTTGCTTTAATACATCTTCTTTTACATGCATTGACTAGACTATTTATAACTTTACCGAACATATTATTATTTTTATAAGCTCACCAATAATCACGAAAAAAAGCCGGTGCCAAAACTAAATAATATTGCAATTAACCCAATTCCAGAAATACAATATATGTGTAATAGTATACTACTTATAATTCAGACCTAAAATAACAATTCAGTTTTAGGTAATTATCTTTAGTTATTTTGGAATGAAATAATACAATCCGCCTAGTAAAATAGTATTGTAATATTATGAATCATAACAACTAGTAACTATCAATAGGGGTGCCCACAAAATGCAATTAGATAGCAGTTCTTTGCGAAAATGTCTCACTGAAGACTTTATGAATGCGGTAATTCGAATTGGCATAATTGTATTTTTAATTGTCATGTGCGTTCGCATATTTGCCCCTTTTTCGGGCATTATATTTTGGGGGTTAATTTTGGCCGTTGCACTTTATCCGCTCCATAAAGGCATAGCGAAACGCTTTGGTGGTCGACAAGGTCGTGCTGCAACCGTACTAGTACTATTTGGATTACTAGTGATAGGCATACCCACTATAATGCTAGGCAATTCATTTGCGGCTCATGTTATTGAATCATATGACTCATTCAAGGATGGATCTTATACCATTAAGCAACCAAATCCTTCAATTGCTGATTGGCCCATAATAGGGGAAAGAAGCTATAATGCTTGGAATAAAGCTGCTGATAACCTGCCTAAATTTCTAAAAGATAACCAACAGCAAGTAGAGAAACTATCTAAAAGCATATTTACTAGCGCGCTGAATACAGCCAAGGGCATCTTCTTGTTTCTCGTATCGCTCATCATCGCAGGTATCATGATGGCATATGGTGAATCAGGCGCAAACGCCATTCAACGTATCTTTAGTCGAGTGGCCGGACCGATTAATGGAGTGAAATTACAAAATCTTTCTACTGCAACAATTCGATCAGTAGCAAGCGGTGTTATTGGCGTTGCAGTTATTCAAGCATTATTGCTCGGTGTTGGCTTTTTACTTGCTGGAGTACCTGCAGCGGGTGTATTGGCACTCATTGCGGTGTTTTTAGGGATTGCACAAGTACCTGCCCTTATTTTAACTATCCCTGTTATTGCCTATATGTGGTCAGCCGGTGATGCCTCAACCGCTAGCAATATAATTTTTAGTATTTATCTTCTTGCTGCAGGCACCTCCGATGCAATACTTAAGCCGTTTCTACTCGGACGTGGAGTTAATGCACCGATGCCCATTATATTAATTGGCGCACTTGGCGGCATGGTTACCGGTGGAATTATTGGCCTCTTTATTGGCGCGGTGCTGTTAGCCATCGGCTATAAAGTCTTTATGGGCTGGGTAGATGATGAAAGCAATTCCAATGAGTTAGAACAAAAACATACTGAAGACTCTAGTTCTTCTATGCCTATAAATGAATGAATATAGATATAGCCCAGTTTGTTGCTGGGCTTCCAGCTCGCGCAGTTACACTATGTGCAATAGTAGGATTAAGCGCTTGCGCTGTTCTGGGTCCTGATTACCAAGAGCCAGAAGTTTCATGGCTCGATGAATGGCAATCTAATTTATATGGACAGGTTGGCAACACGTCAGACCAATATCATTTTGATTTGCAATTTTGGTGGTATTTGTTTGATGACGATGTATTAAATCAGCTGATCGAAACGGTCAAAAAAGAAAACCCTTCTATGCAAATTGCAGGCCTTCGTATCTTGGAGAGTCGTGCAGCATTAGGTATTGCTGGCAGTTCGTTATACCCACAAATACAAC
>CAXMUG010000049.1:0-8262 GCA_964196535.1 uncultured Mycobacterium sp.
TAACGTGCAGAATATAATTTAGCTCAGCTGGTCTATCGGAAGTACGGTGAGCATCTATTACTTCCATTACTTCAACGGAACCATGCAGGGTTTCCGTGCCAATTTTTACACCTTGCTCTGATACAGACTGCATCCAGCGAATTACGCCTAAACGCCACTCGTCATTTAGTTTGTCTTCAAGTCGAATTAAAATGATATCGCCCACTTGGGATTGGTAGTCAGAAGTATTGTTGGAGTTTAGGCAGTAACCGCCTTTGCTCGCATTGCTAATATCCCAAGTTTGTACGGCAGGGTTGAGAGTAATTCTTGAGTTCTTTTCTGGGTTGCTTTGAGTAGTCTTTTGTTCTTGCTGTTCAGAAACTATATTACCGCGACTTATCCAATCCCAGGCATTCGAGCTTGAGACAAGATTACTTTCTTCATCTTCATTATGGTTGTCATTAAAATATGTAGCTATTCGAGAATTATCGACGGGCAATAATTCTGAGTTGAATTTATTGTCTTCAGGATCTGCTATGTCTTTAATAACGCTATGTCCAGTTTGTAGAATATCAATTGCGTCACGCATACCCATTACTACATGTAAGCTACCTTTGGTGGGGATCGCTCGCTTAGATGCTCGAATAGGTTTGCTAATTAATTTTTTCAGTAAACGTTTGGATAAAGATTTGCTTAAATCGTTCGGTAAATACTTTGATTCAATTTCATCGCTAGGATTAGAGCTAGTTGCTTCATTTAGTTTATTTACTAGTTTCGTTGCATCGATATAACGATTCTTTGAAGATATCGGAATTTCTTCGTCAGGCATTAGGCGTACAGGTTTACGAAGGGCAAGGTTGATATAAAACGTATACTCTTGCTCTGTAGGATAATCATCTGTTAAGTCTGTAAGTTGGCTTGCCTTACTTAGGTAAGCCGCTATTTTTCCAGCCTCGCCATGCCCGTAAGCATGTAAATTTGAAAGTGATAAAAGGCATGCGTGGGTAAATAAATCTTTAGGAGAAGATTTAGGGCTTATTAGGTCGATTTCATTTTTAGTTTGCAAATCCATTAGATCGAAATGTTCTGCAATACCATATAGTTGACATAAATCTTGCCAAAAGCTTTGCGGTGGTTCGGAATAAACTTGAGCTAGTGTTATATATTGTTCTAGTTGATAATACATTGCATGATGTACGCAGGTAACTAGTTTTTTGCTGCTGAGATGATTGTCTCGGTTTACGGTTTCTTGAATGATTATCTTATAAGCAACAGCTAGCTCGTTGAGAATATTTTGCTGAAGTTTTAAAACTTCGGTGGCTTTCTTTGATAATGGAAATGGCTGAGACAATAAATATTTTCGCTGGCTTTTAAGAAAGTCATGTGCAACTGGGCGCATAATTTCAATGGCTACTAGTCTTTGTTTTGTAGCATGTGCCTGACGATTAGAGCGTTTTAATCCATTATAGAATTGCTGCACAGCAAAATCTTGATCTACATAGGGTAAGTTTTTTAGCCACTTGCGTAATTCGCGAGGTAGCAATGAAAATTTGTTCTCAGCCATTGGATCCTGGCTAGGCATGGAGATGTGTGTATCGAGAAGCATAATTCCTTACATAAACAATGATTTAGCAACTGCTAATTTAAGCAAATAAATTCTATATAAGTGTATAGATTTATAGGCTTGAGCAGTGGAATTAGCCCTGCGACTTGTCTCTAAATCCTGTGGGTTTGTCCGGTAGAAGGTCTGATTAGAGTGTTCGCTAATTTGAAGTGTGACGGTGTCGGCATATTTGGTGGAAAGCCATAGTTATTAGGTCTATACAACTTCAGTAGCTTATTAAGCTCTTGGATTGCTCTCCTGGAATTTCCATGACAAGTTTGGGAACCAGGTAGCCAGGTAACTGCTTGGTGATTTCTCGCATGAGCTTTCGAGCATTATTTTTGCTTACATTAAAATGTGCCGCGCCATCGACTTTATCTAGGAGGTGTAAATAATAAGGGAGAATGCCAGCATTAAATAATGCCTCACTTAAATTGACTAGGCTGGATGATTGGTCATTTATGTTTTGTAGTAACACGCTTTGGTTTAATAATGTGCAATTTATGTTTTTTAACTTTTGCAAACTTTTGTGTAAATGGGTGTTAATTTCTTGAGCATGATTGATGTGCAACACCATGATAATTTTTAGTCGAGAATTCCTTATCCAATTTAATAGCTCATCACTAATACGGTTCGGTATCACTACTGGTAGTCGAGTATGAATGCGTAATCTTTGTATATGCTCGATAGACTCTAGTTTTGAAACAAGTTTCGCCAATTCTGAATCATCAAGTACTAATGGGTCACCACCGCTTAGAATAACTTCTGTAATACTGTGGTCCAGTTGAAGTTCTTGCACAGCCTGTGTCCAGTTATCATGGCGTGGATTTTGTGCTGAGTAAGGAAAGTGTCTACGAAAACAGTATCTGCAATGTATAGCGCAACGACTGGTGGCGAGTAATAAAGCACGGCCATTATATTTCTGTAGTAATCCGGGTGTTTTAATGCTTTGCAAATCGCCAACGGGGTCTTTTAAATATCCCTCTATATGATTTTCTTCATGGCTGGTAGGTAAGATTTGTAATAATAAAGGGTCGTTGGGGTTGGATTGTTGCATACGTTCTACATAACTCAGCGGAACTCTTATTTGAAACTGTTTATTCGCTTGAGTGCTAATTGGCAACTGTTCAATATTTAATCCTAAAGTTTGGCATAGCTGCTCAATGTTTGTGATGGATTTTTTGTATTCTAGCTGCCAATTAGAAAATGACTTTGTTGTTAAAGTTGATTCAATTGTGGTTATAGAATTTTGTTCATCTTTAGGGCTTGAACAATCTCGTGTTAGACTATGGATATTCGATGAACTCATAAAGTTTCGTGTTTTAGATTATGGCAAACTACAATAGTAATGAATTTCGGGCTGGCTTGAAGTTAATTTTAGATGGTGACCCTTACAATATAGTTGAAAATGAATTTGTAAAGCCCGGTAAGGGTCAGGCTTTTAATCGGGTTAAGCTTCGTAATCTCAAAACCGGTCGGGTTGTGGATCGAACCTTTAAATCTGGAGAATCAGTTGAAGCTGCAGATGTTATGGATACTGACATGCAATATCTTTACAGCGATGGTGAGGAGTGGCATTTCATGGAGCCTCAGTCATTTGAGCAATT
This sequence comes from uncultured Mycobacterium sp., assembly GCA_964196535.1. GTDB lineage: Bacteria > Pseudomonadota > Gammaproteobacteria > UBA4575 > UBA4575 > JABDMD01. Next base: position 3,190 of record CAXMUG010000049.1, read on the forward strand.
TGCAATGTCTAAGGAAGCTATCGGTGATGCTGCGCAATGGCTAAAAGGACAAGAAGATTGTGTTGTTACCCTGCTCGATGGCATTCCTTTGTCTGTAGCGGTGCCTAACTTTGTGGAATTGCAGGTTACTCAAACAGATCCCGGTTTGCGTGGTGATACGGCTCAAGGCGGTACCAAACCCGCAACCTTAGAAACAGGTGCGGTTGTGAAAGTGCCTTTGTTTGTTGAAGAAAACGAAGTCTTACGCATCGACACGAGAAACGGAGAGTATGTGTCTCGCGTAAAAGACTAAATATGCGAAGCCCGGGTTCGTTCAGTCTAATTAAGACGTTTCGATCTTCAGAAAAGCGCAGTATTCTTAAATGAGTTGGGAGCCCCAAGCTGCTCTAGATGTGCTAAACATGCGTGCTGAAGTTAATGCACGAATTCGTGCATTTTTCCAAATACGTAATGTCATCGAAGTAGAAACCCCAATTCTCAATCGATATGCAGTAACGGATCTGCATATCGATAGTATTGCTACTGAAAATTCTAAATACATGCATACCTCGCCAGAGTATGCGATGAAAAGATTATTGGCTTTTCATAAGTGTGATATCTATCAGCTATGCAAAGTTTTTCGTGCTAACGAAAGTGGCAGGCAGCATAGTGATGAATTCACCATGCTTGAATGGTATCGCGTTGCCTGGACGTATAAAGATTTAATGAAAGAAGTTGCTGAAATAATTGTTGCTTTAGTCAGTGATTATATTGAGCCGCTTGATGTCGCTTATATTAGCTATCAGCAAATCTTCAAAAAATATGCAGGTATTGATATCCAAACTGCAAATCAAGCAGATTTTTTACAGGTGTGTGGAGATCATTCGATTAAACTGAATTCTGCACTGAATACTGAACAATTCCAAGATCTTGTTCTTGATCAAGTCATTATTCCTAGGCTAGAAAAACGACGTATGACGTTTGTGTTCGACTTCCCTGCTGATCAGGCAGCATTAGCAAAATTAAATGATCAAAATTGTGCCGAAAGATTTGAGTTGTATTTTGGGGGGGTGGAATTAGCCAATGGATTTCAGGAGCTTACGGATGCGCAAGAGCAGTTGTCGCGTTTTGAAGAAGATAATCGCCAACGATTATTAGCCAATAAAAAAGCCATTGAGATCGATGCAGAATTTATTGCGGCACTAGAATATGGGCTGCCTGAAAGCGCGGGTGTTGCAATAGGAGTTGATAGACTATTGATGGTGATGCTGGGTGCAAAGGATATTAAAAATGTTACGTCATTCTCTTTAGATTAGTTAATTGCTTCTCCTAGAGTTTGACCCATTTGCACGATTTGCTGTGTTTCTAAGTTGTTGCGCCATTCTACTTTGCTTGCTTCAAATGCGATGATAGCTGTCGAGCCCATGTTGAAAATGCCGAGTTCGTCACCTTTCTTTAGCTTAACGTTGCTATATGTTTTTCTAACAATATTTTTACCATGCGGTGGAGTTACTAATCCTTCCCATGCCATTTCTATTGCTGCAACATTAATTGCGCCAACCATCACTACCGCCATGTAACCAATTTCTGTTTTGAAAATAGAAACTACACGTTCATTTCTACTGTATAAGCCTTTAATCACTTCAGCTGCATAAGGCGAGACACTAAATAATCGGCCTGGCACATAAATCATTTCAACTAATTCACCATCAAATGGCATGTGTACGCGGTGATAGTTTCTTGGTGATAAATAAATTGTCGCAAAGTTACCGTTTTGACAAAGTGTGCCGTATTCATTTTTGCCACCAAGTAGTTGTGACATAGAGAAGTCTTGCCCCTTGGCCTGGATAGCTTGTCCATCTTGATATTCAGTAATTTGGCTAATGCGCCCATCTGCAGGGCAGGCAATAGAATTTGCATTAGCATCGATAGGGCGTGAGTCTGCTACTAATTTGCGGGTAAAAAATTGGTTAAAACTAATGTAATTTTCTGCAGATTGATGCTCGGATTCGCTCATATCTACATTGAATACACGTATAAAAAGTCGAATCGCAGGATTTTTTAAAGGTGTTTGTAAGCGTGTTAGCCAAAATGTAAAGCGCGATACAAAATGATGGGGAAATAGTTGGAATAAAAATCCCTTAGTTTGTTTCCACATAAATATATAAAACTAACTTTTATTTTTTTCGTAGAGTGCGCTAATAACTTTAAAATCATCTGCGATCTCTTTTGCATCATGCGGTGTACTAAACAAAGCAACCATACTGCCATCAGGTGCGGTGACAAAAATATGTGCGCTATGGTCAACTAAATAGTTTTCCGAAGAATTATCAGCGATAGCATAAATTGCTCCAAGTGATTGGGTTAGGGCGTCAATTTCTTCTTTACTGCCCGTTAATCCAACCATGTCGTGACTAAAATGTTCAACATATTCTTTTAATTTCTCTGGCTGGTCGCGTTTAGGGTCCACTGAAATAAAAATGCTGCGGGGCACATGGCTGAAGTCTTTTAACTCACTTGTCACTTGATTAAGAACACTAAGTGTTAGTGGGCAAACATCTGGACAATTGGTGAAGCCAAAAAAAATCATATTCCAAGATCCAACTAAATTTTGGTTGCTAAAGGCCGTGTTTAAATGATTGGTCAGTGAAAATTTAGGTAGCTGACGAGGATTGTTATGTAGGCTTGTAGCCTTGTGTAAATTATCAGCACTCATGGAGTTTAATTGTGCGTTCTGATAACTGTAAAAGAGTATACCAATTGCAAATGCTGCAATGGCGGCAAGCAAAAATTTTAAACTACTGCCTTGCTGAAATGTGTGTTTGCGCATCAAGACTTGGTTCATATGGATATTATTTCATAGCCAAAATTTGTGTATACCAAGCAGAATAGATAGGGATCAGTTTTGTAATCAATCAGTATGCTGCTATTCCTTACACTGATAAGTTACAATTCGAGAATGTCTGGTAATTCTATAGGTAAATTATTCACCGTTAGCTCCTTTGGCGAAAGCCATGGCAAGGCGATTGGTTGTATTGTAGATGGCTGCCCCCCGGGGTTGGCTTTGAGTGAGGAGGACCTGCAGAATGACTTAGAGCGTCGTAGGCCAGGCAAGTCTCGCCACACCACGCAACGGCGCGAACCCGATCAGGTTGAGATTCTCTCTGGAACGTTTGAGGGTAAAACGACCGGTGCTCCAATTGGTTTGATTATTTACAACCAGGATGCACGTTCAAAAGACTATTCTGAAATTATGGATAAATTTCGACCAGGCCACGCGGATTACACTTATCTGAAAAAATACGGATTACGTGACTATCGAGGTGGTGGGCGTTCATCAGCAAGAGAGACAGCAATGCGTGTTGCGGCGGGTGGCATTGCGCGAAAATATTTAAATGAAAACTACGGAATAAAAATTCAAGCCTACCTTGCTCAACTTGGTGAGATGGTTATTGAGCATAAAGATTGGGAAGTGGTAGAAGATAATCCATTTTTTTGCCCAGATGAAACTAAAGTTGCTGAGTTAGAAGTCTATATGGATGACTTGCGCAAACAGGGTGATTCGGTTGGCGCGCGAGTAAATGTTGTAGCCAGTGGAATGCCAGTCGGTTTGGGTGAGCCTATCTTTGATCGGCTAGATTCAGATATCGCGCACGCCATGATGAGTATTAATGCGGTGAAGGGTATAGAAATTGGCGCGGGCTTTAATAGTGTTGCGCAAAAAGGTTCGCAACACCGTGATGAAATCACGCCGCAAGGTTTTGTAACTAATCATGCAGGTGGAACGTTGGGTGGTATATCTTCAGGTCAAGATATTCTTGCAAGTGTTGCGTTTAAACCTACATCTAGTATTCGCATCCCAGGTAAAACAGTTGATAAAGCTGGTAATCAAACTGAAATCATTACTAAAGGTAGGCACGATCCTTGTGTTGGAATTCGCGGAGTGCCAATTGTAGAGGCAATGTTGGCGTTGGTGTTAATGGATCATGTGTTACGTCATCGTGCGCAAAATGCAGATGTGGCTACTTCAACACCTGATATACCCGCATCCATTTAGCGCTGCAGCTTTACTCAAGTCTTCACTAAACAATGTCTGTTAAGCAGAAAACTTCTGCAGAGCATCAATCGCTCGCGGGGTTTTATTTTTTCTATTTTGCAAGTATCGGCGCATTTCTTCCGTACTGGAATTTATATTTAAAGCATCTCGAATTTTCAGCGCGCCAAATCGGTGAATTATCCGCAGTTCTATTGGCGACAAAAATTTTTGCACCCTACATTTGGGGTTGGGTTGCGGATCACACTGGCAAGCGTTTATCCGCAATTCGCTTAGCATCGTTTATAGGCATGATTATTTTTGCTGCAGCGTTAGTGCTTAAAGGCTATTGGCCGCTACTGATTGTTTTAGCAGGCTATAGTTTTTTTTGGAATGCAACGCTTCCTCAATTTGAAGCAGCTACAATGAATAACTTGGGTGACAGTAAGCACCTATATAGCCGTATTCGTTTGTGGGGATCGGTTGGTTTTATTATTTCCGCTTCGCTGCTAGCACCCGTGTTAGAGAAGTTTGGTATTCAGCATTTACCTTGGATCATTCTTGTTGTTTTATTATTTACCTGGGTGAATACTTTGCTGGTTAATGAGAATCCGCCAAGTGTGCAAAAAATTGCATCCTGCTCGATGTTGAAAACTTGTTTGCAGCCACAAGTGCTCGCGCTGCTATTGGCGTGCTTTCTAATCCAAGCTAGTCATGGTCCTTACTACACCTTCTTTAGTATATATGCGGAAGATAATGGATATTCTAGAACGTTAATTGGGCAATTATGGTCGCTGGGAGTGCTGGCTGAGGTGGTCGTGTTTTACTATATGTATCGTTGGCTGCCCCGCTTTGGGGCAAAATTGTTGTTAGTAGTCGCGATGATGCTTACTGTGATTCGTTGGTGGCTAATTGCCTACTATGTGGAGTATTTATCTATACTTTTATTTGCGCAATTATTACACGCAGCCTCATATGGGCTTTTCCATGCCTCTGCTATTCACCTTATAGATAAATATTTCTCGGGTAGTATCCAGGGTCGTGGCCAAGCCTTATTTGCA
>CAXMUG010000050.1:0-30706 GCA_964196535.1 uncultured Mycobacterium sp.
AGTACGACGTTAAACATTATTAATGACTGACAACAAAAAATTAAAAATAGAGTTTTGCGGATTACAGCTTAACTCTCCGCTAGTTTTACTATCTGGCTGCGTAGGCTTTGGAGAAGAATATACACGTATTGAAGGATTCTCCAATAATGATGTAGGCGCAATTTGCTTAAAAGGCACTACTGGGCAACCACGTTTTGGCAATGCGCCTCATCGAATTACCGAAACACCAGAAGGCATGCTGAATGCTATCGGTTTACAGAACCCTGGAGTAGATTATGTCGTCAACACCATACTGCCCAAATTAGATTTTACCGAAACTCGATTTATTGCAAATGTCTCTGGCTCAACCATAGAAGAGTATATTGAAGTCACGCGAAAGTTTGATGACTCTCCTATCGATGCAATCGAAATTAATATTTCATGTCCAAATGTGAAAGAAGGCGGTGTTGCCTTTGGCAATGACCCCGAGATGTCCGCACGTGTAGTTGCAGCTTGTCGTTCGGTTACTAAAAAACCCATTATAACCAAGCTTTCTCCAAACCAAACTGATATTAAACACAACGCTAAGTTATGTATAGAAGCAGGTAGTGATGCGTTTGCTGTCATTAACACAGTAATGGGCATGGCAATTGATATTCATAAAAAACAGCCTGTCATCCATAACAACCAAGGTGGTTTATCCGGCCCAGCCATTAAACCGATTGCATTATTAAAAGTGCATGAGGTGTATCAAGTATGCAAACCACATAACATCCCCATCATCGGTCAAGGTGGTGTAGTGAATGCAACGGATGCCATCGAATTTTTATTAGCAGGTGCAACAACCGTGGGGTTAGGTACAGGACTTTTTTACGACCCGCTCTGCAGTATAAAAATTAATAATGGAATAACTAAGTATCTAAATCAAAACAACTACTCTCATATAAGTGATGTAATAGGTAGCTTGCAAACTCACTCAAGCTGAAATGCTTGCATGCCAAGGCATGCATTTAAACTTGAATATTATTAATTATGGAGAAACTTTTTCTCAGCTTTCATCTGGATTAAATGAAGTTATTGCACGAGCTTTATTGTTTGTACTGGGCCCTAGATTTTTTTCATACACAACACCATTGTAGTTAACCATAAAGGCCATAATTCCAGTGTCGTTGTACTTAATTGGCCATGCAACTAAAGCATATCCGCCTGTCATGCGCTTTCCAATTCGATAATCAAATGCACCGTCTTTAGCATAGTGCCCTTGTTTGTTCAGAATTTTAAAATAATAACCATGGTAGCCAGAGCCAGGCTTATCTTCGCCAAACATTGGCCCAAGTGGGCTTTCTACTTCTCCAGGTAATGCAGCCCAGTAAAGCCCATCCTGTTTACCGGCTGTACTGATTAATTGCTGCGCATATTCCAAAATTCCATCATCGTTGAAGTCGATTTGCGCATATTCGATTTGCGCATCATGATAGGCAAGTGTTGCTTCAATTGCTGATAATTCATTTCGACCGATTCGTCTGGTACGAATTTGTTCAGCACCGCCTATTACATCAAACCGCCAGTCATTTACTGCTTTAACGATCGGTATGGGGGAAACCCATCGATTCACGCCCACAGAAAGATAAGCAACATCAGATGTATCGTATTGAATGATGTTTAACTTTAACCAGGCGTTTAAAAATCTTTCTATATCTTCCGTTGGAATAAATTCTCTCCAATTACTACCTAAAATTTGGCCGTATGAAGACTTATTATCTGTTTCCAGAGCATCAACCAATGCCTTTGAAGCCGCTTCAGGAGAGGCAAATACTTTTTGCGCCAAGACCCGGAGCAGAAATTAATGAAACTGCCAATATAAAAACGATGCAAAATATCAATTCAGTATTTATAAGATCAAGACTGAAATAATTCCAATTCTTGAATTTTCCTAGTCAATGTGTTTCTGCCCCACCCCAAAAGCTTTGCCGCTTCTTGCCGCTTTCCATTGGTTTTACGCATTGCAGCTTTAATCATAATCGCTTCGAATTCTGGCATGGCCCGATCTAGTATAGCGTCATTGCCTTTTGATAATTCACGATTCGCCCATTCACCAAGCAGTGCTTGCCAGCTTGTTACATCTACAGCTGACATTTCATCTTTTAGCATTTCCGCAGGTAAGTCTTGCATGCGGATTTCATTGCTCGATGCCATTACCGTTAGCCATCTGCAAACATTTTCTAATTGGCGAATATTCCCAGGCCAAGCTAAAACGCTTAAGTACTCAATAACTTCATCAGAAACTTTCTTGGTTTCGGTTTCTAGCTCTTTAGCAGAAGCTTTCATAAAGTGTTTCAACAAAGCAGGAATGTCTTCTTTACGCTCACGCAATGCAGGCAACACAATACGAATTACATTTAATCGATGAAAAAGATCTTCACGGAAATCGCCATTGCGAACTCGAGTCTCTAAGTTTTGATGAGTAGCGGCAATAATTCGTACATCCGCTTTAATAGGTTGATGGCCTCCAACACGATAGAAGTTTCCATCCGATAACACACGCAATAAACGGGTTTGTAAATCTGCTGGCATATCGCCAATTTCATCTAAAAATAAAGTGCCACCATTAGCTTGCTCAAAGCGTCCTTTGCGCTGAGCTTGTGCTCCGGTGAATGAACCTTTTTCGTGGCCAAATAATTCAGACTCCATTAATTCACGTGGTATTGCGGCCGTGTTGAGTGCTATAAAAGGACCCTGTGCGCGTGGGCTGTTATCATGCAATGCATGTGAGACAAGTTCTTTGCCCGTTCCTGACGCCCCATTAATTAACACGGTTACATTTGAATTCGACAATCTGCCGATCGCGCGAAATACTTCTTGCATGGCTGGCGATTCACCAATGATTTCTGGCAAATCATTAACTGGTTCTTCTGACTTAGCCGTGACTACTTCTTCATTTGCAGCCAAGCATGCACGTTTAGTTAGTTCTACTGCATCATCCACATCAAACGGTTTAGGCAAGTATTCAAACGCACCTTTTTGGTATGCGCCTACTGCACTTTGCAGGTCAGAGTGAGCGGTCATAATGATAATTGGTAGATCTGGATAATCTGTCTTTATTCGCTCTAAAAACTCAAACCCATCCATACCAGGCATGCGCACATCGGTAAGAATTGCAGTAGGAAATGTAGATTCAAGCTCATGTATTGCAGTAATCGCTGACTCAAACGTCATCACAGGTATTTGCGCTTTTTGAAATGCTCGTTCTAATACCCAACGGATAGCCTGATCGTCATCTATAACCCAAACTTTTGAAGCACTCATAATCTATTCACTTAATTATTAACATTAAAACGTTGTTTGCCATTAAGAGGCAACAACACACGAAATTCTGTATGTCCTGGCATAGAATCAAATTCAATTAACCCATCATGCAAATGAACTAAATTTTGAGAAATCGGCAAGCCAAGACCCTTTCCATCCTCACTTCCAGAAACCATTGGGAAAAAGATTTGTGATTTAAGTTCCTCCTTTATCCCAGGCCCATTGTCGGTAACACTGATTTCAACAACTAACCGATGCATAACATCTGCCAATGTATATCGCCTTAGTACACGTGTTTTGAGTGTAACTTTCCCACCATCTACACCAGTATTATCATTGCTTAAATTACTATTAACAGAACGCACTGCATTACGAATAATATTAAGAATAGCTTGCACTAATAGGTCTCGATCAGCATTAATGTCTGGAATACTTGGGTCATAGTCAACATTAAAATTAATTCCAGTGGGTGTTTCTGCAAGTGCCAAATAACGAACATGCTCCAACACATGGTGAATATTGATCAGCTTTTTTGTCGGCGTGATTTTTGGTCCAAACATACGATCCACTAATTTTCTTAAGCGATCAGCTTCACTAATAATGACATCGGTATACTCTCGCAAAGATGCTTCAGCAAGTTCACCTGCTAATAATTGTGCTGCACCACGCAAACCACCCAAAGGGTTCTTAATTTCATGCGCTAAGCCACGCAACATATTTTGAGTAGCTTGCATCTCAGATAATAAGTGTTCTTCACGACTGATTTTTACCATGCGGTCGACTTGCGATATTTCGAGCATGCAAATTAATTCTTCGCCTTTTGTATGCATCGGTGTAATGGAGCAGTCGATAGTAAAATCACTCCCCCCTAAACGCTTCATGCATACCTCTCGTTGTGTAATAGGGTGACCTCTTTCAATAGAATTTTGAATATGCTGAATAAGATCACCATCTGTATCTTGAATAAAATCGGTCAAAGGACGATTTAATGCATGACGCACTCCTGTACCCACAATTTCTTCTGCAGCAGGATTTAAATATTTCACACATAAATCTTCATCAACCAAAAACACTGCCAGTGCTAGGTTGTCTAAAATTTTCTTATGCTGATTTGTATCCACTAGTACTTCTATAATTGCTGGAATTTCACCAAATATATTTGTAGGTGTTTTTGTCATAGCATGCCCTTAGCTACACAATTGCAATAATCGATCCAACAGCATTACAGAGGATTTGTACTAAAAATCAAAGACTTAACATGATGGAACGCTTATTAACGCACTATTATAGTGCATCGTAAAGAATATTTTTGAGCGATATACACTAAATCTGGGCTAATAGAAGATTATTACTCATCCTTATTGTCTAGAGTGATGGCTAATTTGCTCTTGGACGGGGTCTTGTAGGTAAATTTGTAGGTAAATTTGTATTGCCTGGAATATTGGAAGAGTAGCGATGTAAGGTCACTATCACAGGTGTTGCCCTGATCTTAGTACTGCCATTAGCATCGACTATCTTTACTGAAATGCTATGAGTACCTCGATCAACATTTTTTAATGCGGTAGTAGTGCTAGTTCCACTGTATACCTCTTCACCATTAACAGTGACAACATACTTATGTTTTTTTCGCTGTTGAAGTGTTGGAGCAGCTCTAAAATTAATAGTTAGGTTGCCTTGATTATCGCGAACTGTTGCATCATTAATAGGTGATGTAATCACAAGCTCGGTATAAGCATTTTTATCGTCTTCATTAACAACGCTTCGATTGTTGTTAGGAGTGGCTATAGATTTACTTGGAACCAAAGTAGGTAAAGCATCCACTTTTACTTCTTCGGCATTAGCGCATGTATCTGGGGAGTCTGTATATACAGTGCCTCCTTTATCGTCTTTGCATGTATAAATTTCCGCTTGCACATTGTGTATGCAGAGCATGATTAACATAACCATAAAAATAGCAAGACTTATACGCATCCAATCGACTCCTTATTCGATCTAGTAGAATAGTACTCTTAGATATTTATAAGACCCAGTGAAAGCATCTCAAGTTGCAAAAAAAACGCCCCGAATGGAGGGGCGTTTTAAACAAATACTGAAAATCAGTGATTTAACAGCTGTAGTACATATCAAACTCAACTGGATGAGTAGACATACGCAATTCTGTTACTTCTTCCATCTTCAGTGCAATATAAGCATCGATGCAATCGTCTGAGAAAACACCACCTGCTTTAAGGAAATCACGATCATTGTCTAACGCCTCCAAAGCTTGGTCTAATGAAGAACAAACCGTTGGAATATTCGCCTCTTCTTCTGGAGGTAGGTCGTACAAATCTTTATCGTTAGCTGGACCTGGATCGATCTGGTTTTGAATGCCATCTAAGCCAGCCATCATCATCGCTGCAAAAGTAAGATAAGGATTACCAGTAGGATCGCCAAAACGTACTTCAATTCTTCTACCTTTAGGATTAGATTCATACGGAATACGAATGGATGCAGAGCGATTACGCGCTGAGTAGGCCAACATTACCGGTGCTTCAAATCCTGGTACTAAGCGTTTGTAACTATTGGTACTGGCATTTGAAAATGCGTTAATTGCACGCGCATGTTTGATGATGCCGCCAATATAATACAAAGCAGTCTGTGACAAATTGCCATACAAGTCGCCGTTGAATAAGTTATTACCTTCTTTAACTAAAGACATGTGTACATGCATACCGCTACCATTATCTCCAACAATAGGCTTAGGCATGAAAGTGGCCGTCTTACCGTAGTTGTGCGCAACATTGTGTACTACATATTTTAAAATCTGATTCCAATCTGCGCGCTCTGTCAGTGTGCTAAATCGAGTACCAATTTCACATTGGCCTGCAGTACCCACTTCATGGTGATGCACTTCTACAGGAACACCCATTTCTTCTAGCACTTGGCACATAGCGGAACGAAGGTCTTGTAATGAATCGACAGGAGGAACCGGGAAGTAGCCACCTTTAACACCAGGACGGTGCCCGATGTTGCCGTCTTCAAAGTGTTTACCTGAGTTCCAAGCTGATTCGTCAGAGTCCACTTTATAAAATGAACCTGACATCTCAATGCCCCATTTAACATCATCAAAGACAAAAAATTCGGGTTCAGGACCAAAGTAGGCAGTATCTGCAATTCCTGTTGAATTTAAGTATGCTTCTGCGCGTTTTGCGACTGAACGTGGGTCACGACCGTAGCCTTCCATCGTTGCAGGCTCAAGAATATCGCAACGTAAAATCATGGTGGAATCACTAAAGAAAGGATCTACCACTGCAGTGCTAGGGACCGGCATTAAAATCATGTCAGACTCATTAATACCCTTCCAGCCTGCGATCGACGAGCCATCAAACATTTTGCCTGACTCAAATACGCTTTCTTCTACAGTGGAGGCCGGTACAGTGACATGTTGCTCCTTACCTTTGGTATCTGTAAATCGGAAATCAACGAATTGAATATCGTCGTCAATTATTTTTTTGATTACATCACTCGCGGACATTGGGTACTCCTTAGCTTCGACTCTAATATATTTTTTAGTTTAATTTTACGGTGTAATTCTTATGGTTGTGACTAGTTGCTAGACACATTCATATTCTAGATGTACTAAAGCACAATTTATGCCACTGCACTCTATTGAGGTCAGTACTTACGCAGTTGCAGCATTATACGCAGCTTTTTAACAAGATATAGGGCAGCAAATGTATTTTTATGCACTATTGTAGTGCTTCAACGCACTAAGATGGTGCCATAACATTGACAAACATTCCGTATATATATTTTGCTTCTGATGATCCAGTTTGATAACTAAATAATACTTTAGGCTTACATTAACCAGACTGTGATAATTCAACTTCACCTCAATACCAACATAAAATATAATGATATATATCCTAGGTATGCCGCTATGCTAGCTGCCGAGATTGGTCACCATGAGTCAAATTATGCAGACAATTTTCGTCCATCTGATAACTAGGTCGCATAATTAAATCCTGCTCCCTTACCTATAAACAACAGTCTATCAATAGGTTACTGAACTTGCTTTGTATATTCATACTTCTGGCATAAGCCTTGCTCTATAAATATCAGTAACAATTTTATTGCTCAGGACGAGCATTGTTAATCATGGCATGGAGGTCATTATGGGCGTAACAACTGATGTATTTACAACTGTATATATCGTGTGGATCGCTGCAAGTATGTCAGCGATAGCATGGGCTTATAGACACACGGTTAAGAAAAACCTTTGTGGCAGTAAGAAGCGCGCTTAAATACTGAAAGGATTCATTTTAAAGCAAGGATGCTTTATCAACACATACGGAAATGTAGAGTAGTGCGACGAGCTTCTTAGCGACTCGCACAGTAGGGAACACCTCAGACAAGGATTGTGTCGACTCTACAATTTTATTAGGGACTAGCTTGTAACTAAGGACAGTTACAGCTTGCAAGGATGCAGACTAGATAGCTCATCATCGGAAGAGTGTTATCTAAATCAACTTAGGGAAGAGGGCTGCGAGACAAGGATGTCGTTCTGCAGCACTATTATTAAAGGCAAGCACATAGCTTGCCTTTTTTATTTCTGGGCAAGTTTTACATATATATAGTTATTTACTGCCTGCCAAAACTGGTAGCTAACGCAGTGCGTCGTTATACTCTCGCTGCGTACAGCGCTATAACTATGTCTGACCCAAAAATTATAAGCTTTCAACAACTTATCCACCGACTAGAGCGGTTTTGGGCTGCGCAAGGCTGTGTGATTGAGCAGCCCTATGATATGGAAATGGGTGCAGCCACATTCCACCCCAGTACTTTTTTGCGCGCTATTGGGCCTGAAGCGTGGCGATCTGCATACCCTCAACCATGCCGCCGCCCTACTGATGGCCGTTATGGTGACAACCCAAATCGCTTACAACGTTATTTTCAATTTCAAGTAGTACTGAAACCTTCACCTGAAAATATTCAGGACTTATATTTAATGTCACTTACCTCACTTGATGTTGATCCCTTAGTACACGACATTCGATTTGTTGAAGACAATTGGGAATCGCCTACATTAGGTGCGTGGGGCCTGGGCTGGGAAGTGTGGTTAGATGGTATGGAAATTTCGCAATTTACTTATTTCCAACAAATCGGTGGCTTAGACTGCAAACCCGTTACCGGTGAAATTACTTACGGCTTAGAACGTATTGCAATGTATTTGCAAAACGTTGACAGTGTTTATGATCTAGTCTGGTCACAACATGGTGAAGAAAAAATTCTTTACCGTGATATCTACCATCAAAATGAAGTCGAGCAGTCCACATTTAATTTCGAACATGCTAACACCGATGCGCTTTTTAAGTCTTTTGATGCGAGCGAAAAAGAATGCCAGCACTTAGTAGAGCAAGAAATTTCTGTAGCCGCGTATGATCACGTACTCAAGTGTTCGCATGCATTTAATTTATTAGATGCACGCCAAGTTATCTCCGTTACTGAACGTCAACAATATATATTGCGTATCCGTAAACTAGCTCAAAATGTTGCCAAAAGCTATTTGGAAAGCCGTGAGAAATTAGGTTTTCCGTTAACAAAGAAATAGTCTCCTTGAGCTAAAAAATGGACAATAAAAAAGATTTATTAATCGAAATCGGTATTGAAGATTTACCAGCAAGACTATTGCTTAGCCTGTCTAAGGAATTTGGTGAATTAATTTGCAATCAACTGCAATCCGCTGAGCTATCTTTTTCTGATCACGAAATTTATTGCACACCTCGCAGGTTAGCTATAGTAGTTAATAGTTTAGATGTAAAACAAAAAGATCAGTTAATCGAACGCAAAGGCCCGAAAGCATCAGCAGCGTTTGATAAAGACGGTAAACCTACTAAAGCGACAATAGGCTTTGCACGTTCTTGTGGAATTGAAGCAGAGCAGCTTAAGCTTGATGATGATTCTGATAACCCTAGACTTTGCTTCAGCGAAAAGCGTATCGGCCTAACTACCAGTGAGTTATTAGCAAACATTATCGAAGAAACTGTGAAGAAAATTAGCGTGCCTAAACGCATGCGCTGGAATCAATCGACTGCAGAATTTATTCGCCCGATTCGTTGGCTACTGGTAATTTTCGGATCTGAAACCGTCGCTACTGAATTGTTTGGCGTTAAAGCTAGCAATGTAACCCGAGGACATAGATTTCACACTGCAAAAGAGATCGTTGTCAAACACCCTTCAGCGTACAAAGAGCTGTTAGAAATAAAAGGCCATGTGCTGGCTGATTTTGATGAGCGTCAAAATAATATTCTAGAACAGATAAATGCACTTGCAGATCAAAAAAATGGAAAACCCTCTTATACACAAGATTTATTAGATGAAATTACTGGCTTAGTAGAATGGCCTTGTGCTTTGTTAGGTGAATTTGATACAAAATTTTTAGATGTGCATAAAGAATTACTAATAAGCACAATGCAGGACAATCAGAAATATATTCCGCTGCTTGATAATAAAGGAGAGTTACTCCCCCATTTTATTATCGTCAGCAATATTGATAGCAAGAATCCGGCTATCATTAAACATGGAAACGAAAAAGTTATCGTGCCGCGTTTTGAAGATGCTATGTTCTTCTGGCAAAGAGATAAAAATTCCAAGCTAGAAGATAATTTAGAAAAATTAGGTAATGTCGTTTACGAAAAACAACTAGGCACCCTCAAAGATAAAACCGAACGAATTATAAAACTCGCAGCTTTTTTATCTAAGTACACAAATGCAGATAAAATTCACTGCAAAAGTGCTGCAAAATTAAGTAAATGTGATTTGGTAAGCGAAACGGTAAGCGAGTTCCCTAAACTTCAAGGCATTGTCGGGCGAAACTTGGCAATGCTTAATGCAGAGAAAAAACAAGTCTACGAAGCAATAGAGGAACAATATCTACCTAAGCAATCTGGCGGCCCACTACCTACATCACCAGTAGGAATAACACTAGGCTTAGCAGACCGTATAGACACACTGGTAGGTATTTTTGCAATAGGGAAAAAACCAACTGGACTGAAAGACCCTTATGGATTACGTCGAGCTGCCTTAGGTGTATTACGTATCATAATTGAAACACCTTTAAATATTAATCTTAGCGAATGCTTAGAAAAAGCAGCGTCCTTTTTCCCTCCACCATTACAAGCTGATAAGGCTGTAGAGAAAGTAAATGAATATATTAATGAGCGCTATCGCGCCTATTTTTCTGATCGCGACATTCCTATAGATGTAATTGACTCTGTGTTAGCCAACCACCCCACGCATCCAAGCGATGTAGCTGCGAAGATAGATGCGCTAGTAAGTTTCCGTAAGCTATCCAACGCAGAGAGCCTCGCAGCCGCCAATAAACGTATTCGCAATATTCTGAAAAAGATTGACCGTGAAAATTTAGGCCCTGTAGATTCGAGTTTATTCAAAGAAGATGCAGAAAAGACTTTGTATAGTGCTCTGGAAAATTTATCTATCGATGTAGAGCAGCTATTTAATGAACACAAATATGAGCAAGCATTAAGTAAATTAGCAGACTTGCGTCAACCGATAGATAGTTTTTTTGATGACGTAATGGTTATGGATAAAGACGATAAATTAAAAGCAAACCGTATAGCTTTATTATCAAGAATCGATTCATTATTTATGCATGTTGCAGATTTTTCCAGGCTGCAGTCATAATTAGTTTAGGAGTCCCCCTCATGAGTGAATTAAAAGCTGTTGTTCTAGATCGTGATGGAGTAATAAACGAAGAGTCGGATGAGTTTGTAAAGACACCCGAGGAATGGATTGCAATTGAAGGTAGCCTGAAAGCCATCGCAAAACTCAATCATGCAAATATAAAAGTATTTATAGCCTCCAATCAATCTGGAATTGCACGTGAGTTATTTAATTACAACGCACTCCACCAGATTCATCAAAAAATGCTAGCTGAACTCGCTCAACATGGTGGCCACCTCGATGGTGTTTTTATCTGCCCTGATCTTGAAGGTGAATGCCGCAAACCTAAAACCGGCATGTTGGTCGAAATTGAAAAACGTGCACATCTGTCACTAGAGAAAGCGCCTTTTATAGGAGACTCTTTACGTGACGTACAAGCAGCCATCACGCATGGTTCACAACCCATATTGGTGCGCACAGGTAATGGTTCAGTAACCGCGCAAAGCGAACAATTACCTCGAAATATTCCTATTTACGATGATCTTGCTCAAGCAGTAGATACCTTGCTTTCCTAATAAATATTTTCAGAAAATAGTTTACTTACTAATGTTGCAAACTTTACGATCCTTGCTGTTTTTAGTAGGCATGGCGATACTTACTTTTGTATTTGGCTTTACATCCCTGCTCACGGTTGTCCTACCTTATAAAATGCGATATCGATTCATTACCTATTGGAGTGCTTGCAACTTATGGTGGCTAAGTATTACTTGCGGATTAAAATATCAGGTAATTGGTAAAGAAAACATTCCTGATCACCCATGCATTGTCATGTCTAACCATCAATCCACTTGGGAAACCATGGCAATAGGGCATATATTCCCACCTTTAACTTGGGTAGTTAAAAGAGAGTTGTTTTTTGTACCCATCTTCGGCTGGGGATTAGCACTCACTCAACCAATTGCTTTAAACAGAAGTGCTGGAAGAAAAGCGGTAGACCAACTGGTTGAGCAGGGTGTGAAAAAAATAAAAAAAGGCCGCTGGATACTTATCTTTCCCGAAGGCACGCGCACACCACCTGGCACTAAACGAAAATTTAAAATTGGCGGCGCAATGTTAGCGGAAAAATCAGAGGCGCCTATCATTCCTGTTGCGCATAACTCGGGCACTTTTTGGGCGCGAAAACAGCTTGCCAAAAAACCCGGTACGATAAAAATGATTATCGGTCAGGAAATAATTACTCAAGGAAAAACAGCCGGGCAGATCAATCAAGAATTGTACGAATGGATTAGCACACAACGTGACGCTATGGAGAAAGAATAAGATATCTAAGTTAGCTAGTTATTTGTAGAAAAGTATTTTCTGACTGATAACAGCGATAAAAAGATGATTGCAACAGTTGCTAAGAAAATATAAATCACACACATATACTCTACTAAACCAAAGGCACTTACTTTCCCGTATTCATTTGGCCTAAGCCCAACATATAATATTAAAGCTATAGTGAGACTTGAAATTATAAAAACAATATAGGCGCCAATCCGAGCGATATGATGCTTTTTTGTTAAACCTATTGCTATCAATATAGTTGCCACACCAATAAATATCGATGTAAAACCACTGTATGCATAGATAGTCGTAAATCCATAATAAATTGTAAACAACCCTTCCAAAGCACAGAATATTGCTACCAACCAAACGCCAACATTAATGTAATTTGTATTCACGGGCATGGGCTGGGATATTCCTGATGAATATGTTCTATTTTTTCTACGACTTCATCCGAAAGTTTTATATTAATACTGTCAATATTTTCTTTGAGTTGCTGCGTGCTAGTAGCCCCGATGATGCTTGCAGTAACAAAAGGGCGTGTGTTTACGAAAGCCAATGCCATTTGCGCTGCTGAGTAGCCACACTCACTAGCTAAATTTACGTAGGCAGTGGTCGCACTAATTCCTTCTTGATTACTATAGCGAGTAAATCGCTCATATAAAGTTAGACGGGCATTTGCAGGCGAACTATTCTTGTATTTACCACTTAACACACCAAAACCCAAGGGCGAATATGCTAATAAGCCCATCTGTTCACGATGGGAAATTTCTGCCAAACCAATTTCGTAACTGCGATTCAACAAGCTATATGGATTTTGAATACTTACCATTGCAGGCCAACCATTTTTTTGCGCTAGTAATTGATACTGCATTACACCCCACGGTGTTTCATTACTGATACCTAGATGACGCACCTTGCCTTGCTCAACTGCTTTAATTAAACATGCATACCCATCTTCCATTTCGCTAGTAATCGTAATCTTTGTTACTTCATCATTATGCTCACAACCCAAAGGACCAAAATAGTTAGTATTTCTAGCGGGCCAATGTATTTGATATAGATCGATATAGTCTGTTTGCAGGCGTTTAAGACTTGCGTCTATTGCAGCATTAATTTGCTCAGGTATTAATTGCACGCCACCGCGCAGATACGGCATCATCCCAGGCCCAGCAACCTTGGTAGCAAGAATAATTTCTTTTCGTTTGCTAGTTTTTTTAAGCCATGTACCTATAAATATTTCGGTTTTACCTTGTGTATGTTCCATCGGCGGTACCGGATACATTTCTGCAGTATCGAAAAAATTTACCCCCTGCGAAACTGCATAATCCATTTGCTCATGCGCTTCGGCTTCTGAATTCTGCTCTCCATAAGTCATAGTGCCTAAACATATTTTACTAACTTGAAGATCAGTATTGCCGAGTTTATTAAACTTCATACTTAATTATTAAAAATTTATTGCCCAAAGAAATTCTAATTTACACAAAAAGAATAAGCACGCCTGTATACCCATACAAACGATTATGGAATATTTCGCCATTAGCGAAAAATCCAACTAATGGAAAATCGCCCAGCTCATTTTGAATCATTTTTAGTTCTTCTGAGTTATCACCAAATTGGTAACGACCGCGACCAAGACAAGTGTAGTACAAACCACCACGCGGGATACCTTGTAAACGTGATTTCATAGTGGCCAACATTCTTAACATGTCTTCACTAGCGCTATTACCATCGCGCCGGCAGAACATAAACTTACTGCCCTCATACAAATAATCACCCACTGCAATTATTTTTTCTTCTTCATCAAAACCGATAATATTTCGTACCAGATAATCACCCGTGTCAGAAAATTCGATTGGCAGCCCAGCAAAAATATAGCCAGCAATTTTATTTAAATCTTTCGCCAATACCTCGCCTACATCATCACGTAATACATCCAAAGCAGGGCGGCCGTCCAGCTCAATAAGTAAATTACGTTCCGCTCTGGTAATTACGTGCTGCTTGTCTAGCGGCGTACAACCTTGAGTATGGCCAATTACGGTGTTTATCTCAGGCGAGAAAAAAATGCCTGACACGCTACCCTGAATTATTTCATTCGCTACTTGGTAGTTTTCAAAGTTAGATGAAGTTAATCCTCCTACTAAATATGCGGAGGGAACTATTTCAGATATCTTTTCTATAATGTTCGGTGTAGCGGGATTACTAGGGTCACCATGGATAATCCCCACATGTGGCAATTCTTCTTTGCAAAAACTAGAAACTTCTTCGAGAAGTTTTTCTTCATCTGTATCATTACTTCCAATTATTGAAAACATTTTCGCATCAATATCCGCTAGCATTACTACCAATGTAGGCGCATCATAATACTCAGCCCCAGTGCTACACACCCCCATACCCAGAGTGCCCAACCAGTTCTGTATACCGGTTTCTTGTTTTAATCGACCAACAATATCCTCTAAATCATCACCTAGTGTGTCATTTGCGTAGACAAAACCAAGCTGATATTTGCCACGCACATTCCCTAGTTGTTGCAAACAATCGTTAACCAGCTTGCGAGGCTCTGGCCCAGTTGCTACACCAAGTAGAAAGGGTATGCTCATAACTTTATTTTCTTAGTCATTAAAGTCATTCAACTTACTTGTGACTTAATCACAGAATGTTTTTCTACCAACATTTTAATAATCGGTGTAAGTAATATTTCCATCGCAAACGCCATTTTATCTGCCGGCATAACTAGTTGATTTGGCTTGATGTTAAAAGAGTTATCAATTCTTTCACGCAACTCATCAATACTTAATGTAAATTTTTCAGGCCTGCGGATATGCACAATCACCACGCTTTCGTGCGAATCCGGTATATCTTGATAATCGAATGGATTAGAAGTATCTACTATCGGAACACGTTGAAAATTAACATCGGAGTGAGAAAACTGAGGGGCAATAAAAGTCGCATAATCTGGCATACGTCGGACTATAGTATTGATGACGTCTCTACGTGAATAACCTCTTTCTGCACTATCGCGATAAATTTTTTGTATCCATTCCAAATTAACATTGGGTGCAACACCGATTAGTAAATCAACATGTTGTGCGACATTGATATCTTCTGTTACATATCCACCATGTAGGCCCTCATAAAATAATAAATCACTGCCGGCAGGTATGGCTTGCCAGTCAGTAAATTCCCCTCTGCTCAGTTCTGGATAAGGTGCCGCTTCTTCTTCTGAGTGCAAATATATTCGCTTCTCTCCTAAACCCGTTTCTGAATACTCTCGCAGTAGTCGTTCAAGCCGATCGATATGATTACCCTCAGGCGAGAAATGCGTCATACGACGTCCAAATAAGTCAGGCACTTTGGTGCGCTCATACATTTCTGCATGGGTGAATTTATGGAAGCTATCGCCTTCGATAACCACAGGGCATACGCCAATATTGGTGAAGATATATTCGAAAGCTTCGCGAACAGTAGATGTTCCAGCACCTGAGGAGCCGGTTACGGCAATAATGGGATGTTCGATCGACATGCACTCATCCTCAACTTATAGTTTTGTTCTACAGTACCTGCTGTTTAACCTTAGCATAGGAGATAATTCACGATGAATAGTCGTTCACTTTACCGGGTTCCTGAAGCAATACGAAATCTGTGTGCTAGCTCAAAGCAAAACTATCTATAACTCTATATATTAGCGATGATTACATTTGTGGCTTAATAGTGTTTATTAGAATAGTTAGATAACTGCATATCATTCTTTGCGGTATCTCCATTTTCGAAATTTGACTATTTGCCAATAAAACCAATATTAAGAGCATATCCGCCGCTATTTCGAATGAGTAAATAGTGTGATTAGGAGTATCAGTTGATCACAGCACGACAATACACACGTGAATTCATTAGTCGATTTATTCCTTATTTGAATTGGATTGGCGAATTAAGAAATCCTCAAACCATAGTAAAAGATTGTCTTGCAGGCTTAACGGTTGCCCTGGTATTAATCCCGCAATCCATGGCCTATGCACAGCTGGCCAATCTTCCTGCTTATTATGGGCTTTATGCCTCCTTCTTACCGGTAATAATTTCTGCTCTTTTTGGTTCTTCTCGACAACTTCAGACTGGCCCAGTAGCAGTAGTTTCACTAATGACTGCAGCAGCATTGGAACCATTAGCCACTGCAAATCCTGAAGGCTATTTAGTTTATGCCGCTGTACTGGCCTTCATTGTTGGAATTTTTCAAATATCACTGGGCTTGCTGCGCCTAGGGGTATTGGTTGAATTTTTATCTCACTCTGTAGTAATCGGATTTACCAATGCTGCCGCTATCATTATCGGCACCTCTCAGTTATCAAAACTATTTGGTGTTACCGCTGCTTCTGGAAATCATTTTTATGAAACCATTTGGAATGTAATAGTTGAAGCAAGCAAACATACCCATTTCCCAACACTAGTAATGGGTGTTGCCGCATTAGTGATTATTTTTGGTTTAAAAAAATACGCACCCAAAATTCCCGGTGTGCTTACCGCAGTTGTTATCACTAGTTTAGTTTCTTGGTTAATTGGTTTTGAGGCGCGCGGCGGTAATGTGGTGGGTATGGTGCCTCCAGGCTTACCGAGCATAGGTTTGCCCAATTTTGATATGTCAGTAGCTTTGGATTTAATTTCTAAAGGTATTGTGATTGCAGTAATTGGATATATGGAGGCCATCTCAATCGCAAAAGCGATTGCAGTACAAACACGACAACGCATTGATGCAAACCAAGGTTTAGTTGGGCAAGGTTTAGGTAATATTGCATCAGGATTATCCGGTGCATATCCGGTTGCAGGTTCATTTTCACGCTCAGCTGTCAACATGGCTGCTGGTGCAAAAACTGGCTTTGCCGCAGTATTTACCGGTGTGCTGGTCGCAGCATCCTTAGTGCTGTTGTATTTCAGCCAATACCTTTATCACCTACCGCAAGCTACTCTAGCCGCGGTTATTATTTCGGCAGTTATCAACCTTATTCGTATCAAACAAATTAAATATGCATTCCGAGTACATGCGCACGATGGATTCATAGCCGTACTTACATTTGCATTAACACTAATTTTAGCCCCACATTTAGAACAAAGTATTTTTGTTGGTGTAGTGCTAACACTAGGTTTGTTCATGTATCGCACAATGCATCCACATATTACCATTCTATCGAGAGCAGCCGATGGGGAACTACGAGATGCAGGCTCCAATATTTTAAAAACCTGTCCAAATATAACCCTAATGCGCTTTGAAGGGCCTCTTTTCTTTGCCAGTGCGATGTATTTTGAAGAAAAGGTTTTAGAGCGTGTTGCTGTCAAACCTGATTTAAAATTTATTATTGTGGATGCTGAAGCAATAACAGAAATAGATGCTACCGGTGAGGATATGTTGCATCAACTTTCACTGCGTCTAGCTGCTTTGCACATAGAATTCGTTTTCGCACGCACTAAACGACAAGTAATGGATGTGTTTGTGCGCACCGGTTTTGCAGGACCTGATTGGTCCGACCACTTTTACAGACATGATGAAAGTGCCATTGAGTTTGCTTGGCAAAACATTAGTAATTGTGAGCAAGATGTTTGCCCACTTGCAAAAGATCACGAATGCCCGGCGCAACGTTTAATTCCAATTAAACTAGCCCCATCTAAAACTAGCTAGTTTTCTTAAGATAAACTTGGTCCGATACTTCATGGCCTAACTTTTCTCCACGCCTCTCAAACTTTGTTTGTGGGCGCTGCTGAATAAAAGTAGATGAAGGCACCTGCTCAAATAAACTGCTCAGCTTGACAGTTTCTTGAATATGCTTAGCATAGGGTTGCCAATCCGTAGCAATATTAAGCTCGCCCTTATCAGATATTTTTTCAGCAAGTAATTTTAGAAAGGGCACTTGAATCAAACGACGTTTATGATGACGTCTCTTAGGCCAAGGATCTGCAAACCAAATAAGGGCTGCTGACAGGCTGTTTGCAGTAATATTATTTTGCAACAACTCAACAACATCAGCATTGATTACACGAATATTTTCGAGTTTTGAATCAAATGCATTTCTTAATAAATTCCCAATACCTGGTCGATAAACTTCAATACCTAAAAAATTTAAATCAGGATACTGCTCCGCAAGCGTTACTAATGACTCTCCATTACCAAAGCCAATATCAAGAACAACAGCTTGTTTTTTTATAAATAGCTTATCAAGATTTAATAAATCTTGGTCAAGCTCTATTCCATAATGTGGCCAATGCTGTTGTAAGGCTTCACGCTGCGCTTTGGTAAAGCGCCCCTCGCGTCGCACAAAACTACGGATAAAAGAAGAAGACTGCTGCAAGAGCTATGGAGTCCAAACGAATTTTAGAAAAAGCTGTCGTCAATAGGAGAAGAAGCAGACGCATAACGACGTCGTGGCATACGCCCAGCTAGAAAAGCTTCACGTCCTGCAGCCACTGCCTTGTTCATGGCTGATGCCATTAAAACTGGATTCTTTGCTTCAGCAATCGCAGTATTCATCAATACACCATCACACCCTAATTCCATCGCCACCGCTGCATCGGATGCCGTACCCACGCCTGCATCAACAATAATGGGCACCGATGCATTTTCAACAATGGTATAAATATTATGCGGGTTGCGCACACCTAAGCCAGATCCAATGGGTGCCGCAAGTGGCATCACTGCAACGCAACCCATCTCTTCAAGCTGTTTTGCCACAATAGGATCGTCGTTGGTGTACACCATGACCTGGAAATCTTCTGCAATAAGTGTTTTCGCAGCATCTATTGTTTCAACTACATTTGGATAAAGTGTTTTTTCATCTCCAAGCACTTCCAGTTTCACCAAACAATGCCCGTCCAGTAATTCACGCGCTAGTCGACAGGTGCGCACCGCGTCTTTAGCAGAGTAACAGCCCGCAGTGTTTGGAAGAATTGTAAATTCACTAGGGGAAATTACATCTAGCAGGTTAGGCGTATCTTTATCTTGGCCAATATTTGTTCTGCGAATAGCAACGGTAACTATTTGCGCACCGCTTGCAACTATGGCAGCACGAGTTTCTTGCAGATCTTTATACTTACCCGTGCCTACTAATAGACGTGATTCATAATTAATTCCTGCAAGATTTATAAAATCATTACTAATATCAGATACAGGGGCGATAGCGGGATTTACTGTCATGATGTTGCTTCTATGTTACATTCAAATTAATTGCAATTAAGTGTTATCGAAATATAAGAAATGAATAAATGCTGGTCTTCAAACTTCATTAATATTTTGCTACTGGCGTTACTGCCAATCTTCATTGGCGTACATGCATATTTACTACCTGCAACCATAAGCGCTGCTGCAGTAGCGGATGCAGGATATATTTCTATCATAACACTGACTTTTGTAGCGTGTGCGATTCTGTCACTACTAATCCTTATTTTTAATACTGAATTAGACACCCCAAAATTAACCGCTGCCGCTTCAGTCTATATATTGTTTATATATTTTTTGCGCGAAGCAGATGTGCATCGTTTATTTACCCTAGAACATGTTACGCGGGCAAAGTTTTATCTGCTGCTAGAAGTGCCCCTCTGGCAAAAAATATTTGCAGTGCTGGTATTTTCATTACTAGTAGTGTGCATGTTATTTTTACTACTTAAATATACACGCAGTTTATGGAGGGACTTCCGCAAATTGGAACCCTGGGTTCTAGCGCTATTCTTCTGGTTTATTGTTTTAGTAATCTCTCAACTGTGTGACAAATCTGACCTAAACGGTACACATCTCGGCAGAATTATTGAAGAATGTTGCGAATGTTGGGCTGCAATGTATCTATTCCTAAGCGTGCTGCAGCGCATTCCAAGCATAAATAAGCACGAAAGTGCTCTGCGCAAATGATCGAGGCTAACCTCCGCCTATCGCATGAATGATCTCAACTGCGTCACCAGGCTGAATGATATGCTGTGACAGCGTGCTTCTAGGTACGATCTGCTGATTTATCTCTAACGCCAGCTTTTGCTCAGCGATTCCTAACTCTTGTAATAACTGCTGAGCAGTAAGATTCTCACCAACTGTCTTTGATTCGCCATTAATTATAATCTGCATAGCCAAATATCTTACTTAGATCTCTTGTTAAGATGGTCAGTATAAGTGTCATAATTACATTTACCTAGACCTCTAATAAATAGTGCCCTAATTTAGTGTCAAACAAACTAGCCAATATCTTTGATGTGCTGATCGTAGGCGGCGGTATTATTGGCATGCTTACGGCTCGTCATTTGCAAAGCGAAGGCTATAAGGTTGCGATTATTGAGAAAGGCACTCTAGGTAGCGAGGCGACTTTGGCTGCGGGTGGAATACTATCTGCTCTTTTCCCCTGGCAACAAAGCGTCGCAGCACAATCTTTAATAGATGAAGGCAGACAAAATTTTGCTGTGTTTGCAGAAGATTTAAAACAAGAAACTAGTATTGACCCAGAACACATTCAATCGGGAATGTTGGTGCTTAACGTTAATGAAAAACAGCATGCGCAGGCATGGGCTAAGAAGAATAATGAGATTGTAGAAATTCTTTCTCAGCAATCATTGCTTGAACATGAAGCAAATATTTCACCTGATTTTGAAGAAGCACTTTATTTGCCAAATATTTCGCAAATTCGTCCGCCAAAACTAATAGCTGCACTACAACAGTCTTTACAACTAAGAAAAGTTAAAATCTTTGAGAACACTACTGTTAAAGAAGTTCTAACTGAATCAAACAAAGTTACGGGAGTAACTTCACAAAATGAAAATCTTTATGCTGAAAAAGTAATTTTATGTAGTGGCGCATGGACAAAAAACTTTTTTCAAGAAAACAGCAGCATTGACATACAACCAATACGCGGGCAAATGCTATTGTATAAATCAGCTAAAAATATTCTTTCTCATATTGTTATGAAGGACAGGTCATATATGATCCCCAGACAAGATGGTTACATATTATGTGGCAGTACCGTTGAACATGTAGGATTTAATAATGAAATCACACAAACTGCACGCCAAACTTTGCAAAACTTTGCGCATGAATTAGTGCCATCGTTTACGAAACTCGAACCGATAAAACAATGGTCCGGCCTACGTCCCGGCACTCAACGTGAGGCACCCTATATATGTAAGCATCCTAAGATTAAAGGCTTATATATAAACAGTGGGCATTATTGCTATGGGATTATTATGAGCATTGCCTCTGCCAGGATAATGACTGAGTTAATATCCAATTCGCTGAATACGTCACAAATAGCTGCATTTTCTTAGTGGATAATTATATATTCACTCACATATACAAGGTGTTAGAGCTGCAAATAGACTTTGTCTAAATTATGTCTATAATTCCAAGTATGAAAGGTCACGATCAATTCCCAAAGTCACGTGCAGATGTAGTCGGCATGTTACGCAATTCAGGAATTACACCAACTCATCAACGCATAAAAATTGGTGAGGTTTTATTTTCGTGCAAACAACATTTATCTGCAGAGCAAGTATTAGTAGCCGTTAACCAAGATGGTGGTGAAGTGTCTAAAGCCACTGTATACAACACACTTGGTGTATTTGCTCAACATGGGTTGATTCGAGAAGTGATCGTAGATCCCTCCAAAGTTTTCTATGATTCCAACCTAAGCAAACATCATCACTTATATTATTCTGATACAGGTGAATTAGAAGATATTGCAGACGAAAGTGTAGAGATCTCAAAACTCCCAGAGCTTCCTAGTGATCTACAGGTCGAGGACGTGGATGTAATTATTCGCGTGCACCGAAACTAATTTGCAAATCTACAAACGCATTTTTTAAACCGTTGTCATTTACTCAGCACCAACGTGCCAAAGTAGCTTAGCTGGTAGAGCAACTGATTGGTAATGAATAGATCAGGTGTTTAAATAATTTTTCTGGCGCCACATGTGAGCATAGGTATTTGTCGCACATAAAATACAACTACCACTTCTCCCATATTTCAAACAAAGTGTGATTGCCTTTCTTGTGTGTTCGAATACCTGATTGGCGATCTATTGAATTTGCTTTTTCTACGGCTAAGTTATAAGCATTAGAGCTAGTATCGCCTTCTCTGGTTTGAAAATACGTCACCAAAAACCAGCCACGTTTATTTAAGATGGCACTTTCTTCATTATCCAGCGTTTCTAACTCTTCACTCATACTCTTTTCCCTCAACCAAAGATAAATTTACGTAGTCGTGTAGATATATATAAAGCATTGCAGTTACGCTGGTGTAGACAATTATTTGACGCCTAATTTCCTGCACATGCAGATACAACTGTACGTTATTTTTGTTTCACAATTATATGAAATACAGCTTTTATTTTAAAGCGTAGTTTCGTATGTAGTGGTATTATAACTGTTTCCCAATCCCAAGTGCCCGGTTTTTACATAGATCACACAGCCTTGTTTAGTAAAGGGGGTATGAAAACTATTCGGTGGATTTCTCAACCAGGTTCCTTTTGGGTAATTTCCAAATTCATCTTCAAAGGTACCCTCTAATACAAATATTTCTTCACCGCCAATATGACGATGTGACTGAAATAATGTATCCGCTTCCCATTTCACTAACGCCACATGCTCATGGATATGTTCATGCAATGGCATAACACTTAAACCTGGCACCAAACCTGGTAACCATGTTTGGTGCTTAGTTTGAATATGTAACTGTTTGGGGTCACTTGCCTGAAATTGCTGTAACTTTACAAAGATGGTGCAACCTTCTTTGCTAAAGGGTGAGTGTGAAGTACCTGCAGGATTGCGTAGATAACTTCCAGCCTCATAATTACCATTATTATCCGAAAAGGTGCCTTCCAAGACAAATATTTCTTCCCCTTTGGCGTGCTGATGTGCGGGAAAAGCACTATCTGCTTGATAACGTACGACTGTGGTGACTGGCTCAGGTATTGTGTCGATTCTTTCTAGACGTTTACGTAGTACTCCATCAGCTCTTGAGGTTTCCCAATCTATCTTGGCAGTTTCTATCACCACACGTTGACTGTGATCTGCATTAAGTTCTTGTATCATTTCCATGTTTTAATGTTAACTTTAAATTTCCTATTCGCTAATTTTAAACGTGCAATTTACTGATAACAAAACTGTTTTACTTCTATTACTTGCAGTTGCAGGGCTGTTGCTCGCTGTTGGCTTAGTTGCACCGATTATTACTTTTAAAAAATTCTTTTTTATTCAAAATACATTTTCTATATTAACAGCTTGTTGGAGCCTACTTAAGCAAGGCCAGATATTTTTATTCTCTGTGATAACACTATTTAGCATTATTCTGCCAATCTTTAAACTAATTTTGTTAACCAAGCTTGTATTGAGTAAATCACTCATTAGCGGAAGCACGAAAAAAGTTCTAGGACTAATACATCGTTTAGGAAAATGGTCGATGTTAGATGTTTTTGTAGTAGCGATATTAGTAGTGGTCATTAAACTAGGTGCAATAGGAAGTGTTGAAAAGCATATCGGTTTATATGCCTATGCAGGCGCAGCTATATTAATCATGCTGTTAGCTAACAAAATAGTCAGACGCGTAGAACAACAAGCTTAATCTGTACTTCTGAAGGGTTGTAACAGTAGGCGATCTAACCAAAGCTCACGCGGCTTACGAAAACTTTCAATTCCTATCGTCATTTCTATATGCCCAACCTTAGGTTGCGCACGGTAAGTTTTAAAAATGTAATCCCACCACGGAACATTAAAACCGAAGTTACTATCTGTTTCCTCACGAATAATGAAATGACCCACACGATGCATATCAGGTGTAACGATAAAAATCCGTAACATTTTATCAACGTTTTTTGGAATATTAATATTTGCATGATTAAACAATGAAGTAGCATTAAGTAGCACCTCAAAAATAAGAACTGCAATAAATGGTGCGCCGATAGCCAACACAAAGAGCATTTTTACCCCTAGAGAAATAATAATTTACACAGGGTGAAAACGGATACCAGTAGTCACATCAAAATCTAAATCTGCGTGGTGCATGCGGTGCAAGCGCCATAAAAAATGTACTTTATGAAAGATTAGATGTTGGATATAGATAACTAGATCAAGCAGTAATAGGGCAATGATAATCGACAGTATTTCTGGTAGTTCAATTATATTAAGTAGCCCTATCTTATTCCACTCAGCGCCGAATGCGACCGCTAACAATGTGCTCGGAATGAGTAATCTTATAACCAGAACAGTGGTTGCACTAATCGATAAATTATTCAGCCACCGTACACCTTTCGGACATGACGCTTTGCGTCGAGGTGCAATTATTTCCCACACACCAATCACTGCAAATACAACTATAAATATACTCAGGCGTACAGCAGAATTTCCATCTAGCAATAAATCAAACATGCATACACTCCATATATCAGTCACTTTAATAGAAACCAATAAGAATGCTATTAAATATTATTTATGAGCTGAAGTATCTTATCGCTGCAAGAATTTGTAACTGCAAAGTACGTTAAGGGTGCCATCCATGGCTTGGGGACTTCCTTATGTTTATAAGACCCTCAAGCAAGAGCTTAGTTCCAATAATTCTCATGTAATGTGTAAAACTAGCTCAACGTTTTAAGATAACTATGCGGATATTTTTAACACTTAAATCTATGCATAATTGTTTACATCTTTTCATAAACAAAGCAGAAATAAATGGAATTAAAAACGTAAAAAAGTGCTACTAAATATAAGGTTTTAAGCTTTTATTAAGCTTATTTAACAATGCTACTTCATTAGGAACTATACAAAGCTGATACGTGTCATAGAGTTACAATCTTTTAGCCTTAGTGACCTTTGTACAGTATAGTAATTGCTGTAATTCTTGGAAATTTTCCATGGTTATTCAGAGGCTTAGCGTAATATGCGTGTCGATATGAAAATAGCAACTCATCTTCTAGTAGTGTTTGTACTTTGCACTTTTGTTGGTGCATGCAGTAGTACTTCATCGTCTAGTAGCATGCCATCTATCCCGACCCCTAGCTCTGAATCCAGCTCCTCTTCATCAGAACAATCTAATTCAGAATCTACTAGTAAAGAAAAATCTTCCTCTAGCGAACAGAAACAAGCAAGCAAAAATAGCGAGTCATCTGAGCAAGATGCGGCTATGAAAGAAAGTAGTGCGGAAGCTCAAGAAGGTGGCGCTCAAACTGAAGAAGAAAAAGTAGCCGTACTCGATGCACAACTTGAAAAAGAATTACGTGATTACGATGAGCAGTTGCACCGCGAAATCGAAAATGCCGAAGAAAAAAAGCAAACTAGAGCGAAAGAACGCGAGGCGTTAGAAACTGCAGAAGACAGTATAGATGCAGATGAAGAGTTTGAGAGTGGTGAAGACGGAGAAAAAACTGAGCAAGGTGGTTCTGATGAAGAACAGATAGCTAAAGCTGGTTCGCAACAATTACCCGATGGTAACGAAGCAGAAGGCACTAATGAGTCTAGTAATGGTGACAACGGCCAAGGCAGCAAGGGTACTACACCGAAAAACATTCCAAGTGGCAATGATGATGATGTTGTTGCAAGACAATTGCGTGAAGCAGCAGAAAAGGAACAAGACCCCAAGTTACGAGAAAAGCTATGGGAAGAATATCGAAAATATAAAAAACAACAAGCAAGCGTCAATGCGCCCCCAGCTAACGTTACTAGTCAATAAATTAACAATAACAAAATGACTCTATATAAGAAGAATACATCACGCTTTTTAATTATATTTCTAGCTCTTATCTTTAGTGGCTGCTCAACTACGGGCGTAAAAGTCACTGATGCAGAAGAAATAGAAGCTGAAACTACACAACTACAAGAAAGCAATTTGCTTGATGTAGGAATATTGTTATTTGAAAAAGGCGAAATTACCGAAAAGCAAATAGAGAAAGAAGGTGCACGCGAAGACATCCGACAAGCTGAATCGCGTTTTATAGCCTATCACTTAAAAGAGACTATGCAACGTTCAAATGGCTGGGGTGCAATTCGAGTATTACCAGAAAAATCGTATATAGCTGATGTAGTAATTGCTGGCACTATCCTGACCTCTAACGGCGAAGAGATGATTTTGAAAATTAATGTCATGGATAGCACAGGACAAGAGTGGTACGAGAAAACCTATAAAACCTTTGCTGATGATGAATCGTATCTACATACAAAACCAGGTAAAGATGTTTATCAGTATATGTATAACCGTATTGCAAATGATGTACGCAAACATCGTAAAAATTTAACCAATGAAAAGCTGACTGCAATTCGTAACACTTCTGAAATTCGTTATGCAGCAGGTCTATCCCCAGACCCTTTTGAAAATTACATCGATTCTGGACCTAATGGACTAAGCACAATTACTCGCTTGCCGGCAAATGATGACCCTATGTTAGATCGCGTGCGTAAAGTGCGTGATAGAGAGTTTTTATTTATAGACACCATAAACGAGCATTACTCTAATTTTTATGTAGAAATGTGGGAGCCATATGAGAACTGGCGCAAATACTACATGATTGAAGCTGAACAACGACGTGCAGTTGAACGACGCGCAAAACAAACTAAGCTTTTTGCAGCATTAATTATGGTTGCCGGCATTATGCGTGGCCCAGGCTTATTCACAACCGGCGCACTCCTGTATAAGAATGGCATGGATATCAGTGAGGAGGCTGAAATTCATAATGAAGCAATACGTGAGCTTGGAGATTCTCTGAATGCGGAAGTAAGTCCGATGGTAGTTGAGATTGAAGGGCGTACAGTAGAGTTAACTGGCTCAATAGAAGAGCAGTATCAAAAATGGCGTGAATTACTACGTGAAATTTATATTAACGAGACTGGTTTTGCCTTTGATGAAAACGTTGTAGACACCGACAGCGCGCGACTATAATACTGTGCCGCCTAGGCCCGCCTTCCTCAGATGCTGTGGCATAGACACCAATCGTTTAGCAAACAACATTTATTAGAGCAATAGAAGTGCAATGCATGACAAAAATGCAACTCCAATTGAAGCCATTGATTTTAAAACTCTGCAAGAATCTGCAGAGCAAAAAAAGGAATCAAAGCCAAGCTTAAACAACAAACCAATTCTATGGTTTACTTTTATTTCACTCTTACTTTGCGCACTAATTGTTTTTTCATTCTTACCTAAATACGTTGCTGAAAACCGCAACAAAGATGCGGCTGAAAATCAGACAAAAATAGAAACACCGTCTTTAGACGAACTCTCACAAACAGTTGAAGAAGAACCGCAACCGCTACAAGAACCACTTGCAGCTTTATCTTCTGAACAGGTTAGCGCTTTAAAACAACAGGCTGAGGAACTGTTACTAGAGCTTATAGAAAAACAGAAGCTTTTAGAGAATAAGGCGGTTAAGAAATGGGCTAACGAGGAATTTAAAATTGCACTAGCTCTAGGCTCCACTGGTGATGAACACTTTCGTAAACAAGCATACCAACAAGCAATTGCGGCATATAAAGATGCAGTTGCTAAATTGACTGAGTTAGAAAGGAAAATAGCGCCTACGCTTGCAAAACATTTAGCAAAAGGTGATCTGGCTTTAACACAGGCTGAAAAAGATACTGCAATTATTCATTTTAAATTAGTGAATTCAATTGAACCAAGCAATACTCAAGCAATAAATGGTTTAAAACGTGCTGAAACCATTAAAGAGCTGTACGCCTTGCTTGAGCAGGGTGGAAAATTTGAAGCCGCAAATCGATTTACCGACGCCAAAACTGCCTACCAAAAAGCATCAGAATTAGACCCGCTATCATCTGAAGCAAAGACTGCGTTGGATAGGGTTTCAAATCGATTGACACAAAATGAATTTACGCGGCTAATCAACCAGGGCTATGCTTCACTAAAAAAACGCCAGTATGGTGATGCGCGCGTAGCATTTACAACTGCACAAAAACTCGCGCCTAATTCTGATAAACCAAAACAAGGCATTGCTTCTATTGAACAGGCAATACGTGGTGAGAAACTTTCTGCCTTAACAGCTGAAGCCCAACATTTTGAAAATGCTCAAGACTGGGGCAATGCTGCAAAAAGCTATCAACAAATACTTGCTCTTTCATCTAATTTTCCAACTGCACAACAAGGGTTAGAACGCAGCCGCCAACGTGAAGAGATACTTACAAGACTTGATGGACACATCAATAACAAATTACGCTTGGGTTCTAGCCAAGTAGCCAATGAAGCTAAGCAATTATTAAAAGAAATCTCGTCGATTAATAATCCTGGCAGTAAAATAGAACAAGGTGCTATAACACTCGATGAGTTGATTCAGCTTGCCAATCAGCCCATTTCAATTACATTACAATCTGATAATCAAACTGACATTGCTATTTTCAAGATCGGTAAATTTGGTAAATTTGATCAACGTAAAATTGAACTAAAGATAGGCAAATACATCATAGTAGGCTCCCGTGCTGGTTTTCGGGATGTAAGAAAAGTGCTTAGCATAACTTCAGACATGTCGAGCAAAATCATATCCGTACATTGTGACGAACCAATTTAAATTTTACAGACTAATCTAAATATAAGCTGCAATGATAGAACAAGTTTGTATAAGTGATCGCAAAGGGCCACGGTTTTATACCCATGCCGACTTTCCTTTGTCCATAGGCTCACACCCAAATGCTGATATAGAAATCACTAGCGGGCAGGGAGGAGGCAAAGCCACACAGGAAGCAGCATTCTTAATAATCATCGTTAATCGTAGTTATATAGATACCGAAAATTCAAAATTTAAAATTCTACTAAACAATGAAGTAGTTTATGGCCAAAAAGAAATTCAACATGATGATATTTTAGAGATTGAAGGCACAACCTTTCATTGTGAACTAATTGGCAATATTCTTTCTATTTCTTTATATGAAGATGACTCGCACTTAGTTTCAAGAAATGAAGCTATTGCTTCAGATGGTGAACTAATTGAACCCATAATACCGGCTGAGCCTGATACACAAATAAATTCTAGTAGGCGTTTAACTCGCATGTTTTCTTTCATCGGCTTATTGTTATTTAGCTTATTAGCAGTTGTACTTGGATATATTTTTACTGCTAAGAGCTTATTAATTGAGATTGAGCCAACACCGGACCGAGTTGCATTAGATGGAAATATTTGGCCTATCAAAGTGCAAGACCGCTATTTAGTACAGCCTGGAGATTATTCTTTACAGATTGAAAAAGTTGGTTATCGAGCTCTAAAGTCAGAAATAAAAGTTACCAAACATCAGTCACAAACCTTGTCATTTACCTTAGAAAAGAAGCCGGGTTATCTAACTATCTCAAGCCCCGCTTCTGAGCCTGTAGGAGTGACAATTAACGGAAAAAAGCATGGTAATACACCAATTGACAGTTTAGAACTTGAAGCCGGAACCTATACTTTAGAAGCTAGCGCTAAACGATATCAGCCTTATACAACTCAGCTAGTAATTGAAGGTAAAGAATTTCTACAACAGTTAAATATCGAGCTACTGCCCGATTGGGCAAATGTAGTAATTGACTCCAAACCTGCTAGCGCTGAAATTTGGTTAAACGGTGAAAGTAGGGGTTTGACCCCACAAACATTAGAGCTCGACTCAGGCCAATATAGCCTTGACTTACGTCATCAGAATTTTATGCCCTACATAAAAGATTTTTTTGTTGATGCCAGCCAACCATTTGATCTACCTGTTGCGGAACTATTTACTAGTCCGAGTCACCTAGTTATCACCAGCACACCAACAAAAGCCACTGTTACGGTAGCAGGCCAAGATCAAGGAGTTACTCCTTTTACTGTACGGTTAAATCCAAATACAGAACACAGCATCTCACTTTCCAAGCCGGGATTTAGATCAAACCAACAAACCGTTACCTTGAAACCAGGAGAACAACAAAACATTTCAGCAACTTTAGAGGCTATCTTAGGTACTATTGTATTAAATGTAGAACCCACCGACTCAGAGATTTTCATTAATGGAAAATTTGTTGGCAATGGCAATGTAAAATTATCTCTGCCTAGCGCAAGTCAGCGACTTGAAATTAGAAAATCTGGCTATGAGGTGTATGAAAAAATGCTTTCGCCAGAACCAAACGCGCCAAAAGTTTTTGATATCAGCTTATCTCGTATTACTAGCGCAGCCAATGTAAGCAAACCAAATACTCTTCGCACTTCTGAAGGACACGAATTGAAACTAATTTTTGGTGGTAAATTTTCTATGGGTGCTCCACGTCGTGAACAAGGACGACGATCAAATGAAGCATTACACTCTGTTGAACTAGTTAGACCATTTTATGTAAGTGTGTACGAAATCACTAATCGACAATTTTTAGCTTTCAAAGATACCCATGATTCCAGTTTCTATAAGGGGCATAACTTATCTACTGCTGATTTACCCGTTACAAACTTATCGTGGGAAGATGCAGCTATGTATTGCAACTGGCTGAGCGAGAAAGATGGTC
>CAXMUG010000051.1:0-6220 GCA_964196535.1 uncultured Mycobacterium sp.
TTCAGTTTTTCGCCACTGATGCTTAGAATCTTTGAGGGTTTTCCCCGTCACACTGGCTGAGGCCGGTTCAGGAAAAGGCAAAACTTCCTGTGCATATAGCTGCGTCCAGCAGAATAGTAAACTGCCAAGTAAGGTTGTACGAAGTAAAGTAGTTCTGTTCATATTGAGCTGCCTATTTTTAAAATTAAATGATTCTTTGAAATTCATGCGTAAGGAAGTTACCACGGCAGTTTAACCACCGGTTATACAGTAAACCGAATCGGGTTGTCCGGACCAAGCAGGTCTGGCGATGCCACGTAATGCCAGTACTGCATGCCAAATTTCCAGGGCCGCCCTGCAATTATTGTGGTCTTCGAAAAACCTGCGGCCAGCGGGAACGCGAATTTATTGTCACTGTCTGCTTTGTGATTATAGGAAAATGTTGGGGATCCGTTGATCTGCCAACCGCCTCCCAGGTTATACGTGTAAAAGTACTGACCACCAGTAATACTGGTGTTGAAGTCATCTTCACCGGCAACATCCCATTGATGAGTCAACAGTACACCGGCGACCCCCCACTTTCGCACGACGGCAATCGCAGCCTCCGGGCCGAGTAACCACTGATCGAGCCCCAGGTCATCATCGGTGGCGGTCGGCAGGGTCCCTACCAATCCGCCCACCAGCACTATTCCATTCGGCATGCTCTTGGTCAAAGCTGCATCAATGGAAATGTCGCCCAGATCGGTGCCCTTCGAGTCAAACTCGCCGCTAAGGTTCGGCACATCCTGATCAAGAATTATGGGTATTGCCGGGCGCACAAACAAGTTCGTGGTATCCGATAATTTATATGGCAGAGATGGCTGAAAGGTGACACGTTTCGCCCGCTGGCTACTTGCCCCAGGCAAGTCCCCTTTGAACTTGATGTAATCAAAATTAAAGTTCATCGTGCCCAGTGACGTGTTCGGGTTAGAAAGCTCGTTGGCGATATCTTCTGCAGAAGGAGATCCAGGACCACCCTCATCATCCGGCGCCGTGTCCCGGGTCATGATTTGCGGGTCAGTCCCGCTGATATGAAAAGTAAATAGTTCATCGGTTCCCACATGGTGTGCGCGATACTCACCCGGCGCGTCCAGATTCTGCTCGTAGGTGTAACAGTTGGTCTCGGTCACCGACATATAACAAACCTGATCATCGCCATGCAGCTCCCAGGTTCTCAGGAAGGTTTCATCCCAGGCATCTATTTTCGCAGTACCATCTGCATAGTACTCACCGGTTGCTGTTACTCCCGGCCTCAGTTCGATTTCTACCCTCGCGCCAGTGACCAACTCCCGTAGAGTATCTTCACCCGCAAGACTTACCCAGTTAGCGGCATATGTCGGCCCGGCGATCACGGCAAGTAAACACCCTAGGGGCAACATAAGTATCAATTTTTGTTTAATAGCAATAATCATTTTTTGTAATAGGGTCGCGGAAATATTGAGTATTCGGAATCTTGGAACAGCTTGTTACAATTCAATCACTTTGAAGCAGGGACGTATGACATAAAATATTTAAGTAATATGATATCACTCAGCCTTTATGGGAGAATGTACTCCAAGATCGGTACGATGCTAAAGCCTGCATATACTGTGGTCTAAAAAGTGTACGGTGATTTAGGGTAATCAAAGTTGGCCCAAGACCATTACCTTAGGCCAGAAAAGAATTTAGTAAGGCTAGGTTTTTTAGCGGAGCTAACTACAATTGGAGTAGGGTACACGTTTGGAAATTAATGTACTGATATAATAAATTTGTAGTAAATAGCATGACCGCTATTGTCCGAAAGCGGTCATTCATTTAAAAATATTTTTAATTCTATCTGGATTACGAATGGATTATAGGCAGTAAAATACGTGCAATACATATTAAGAATGAATCGTGTGTGTTATGCATAAGATTACGCTAATCATCCTAATCACTTTCATATGCACCGGTTGTGCAAGTATTAGTAGAGGCATTACGGAAGGTGTATTAGGCAGTAGTAGCGGAGACAAAGAAGATGTTAGGGAGTGTTCAATACGGGGTTCTAGATTCCAGGGACTTCAATCGTATCTGCGTCCTCAAAAAACCTTTACGACAAGTGACGGGACGATAGACAAAAATTCCACCCTGAAAGTATTGATGGTGCATGGCATTGGTGAGCACTTACAAGGATATTCGACTCGAATTGCAGAACATCTATCACAAGCTTTGGACCTGAATGTGGCCGAAGCTAGATTTAAAGAAATTACTATCACTACCCCTCAATTTCCCAATGAAAACTTAGGAAAAGTACGTGTGCATCGTTATACCAACAAGCAGGAAACTAAGGAGATGCTTTTTTATGAATTAACCTGGTCATCAATCTCAAGTGATGAAAGGAAAATTATTGCTTATGACGATTCAGGTGAGCATTCTTTTCGTCGTGCAACTCTTAATAACACGATGAAGGGGTTTGTGAATAGTCATATATCAGATCCACTGATTTATTTAGGAAGCTCACAAGAGAAAATTCAATTTTCAGTCGTCAGCTCGTTTTGTTGGATGTTAAGTCGAGATTGGCAAACCCTAGAACAACATACACAAGAATCGTGTGTTACGAATCAAAGTGATAACTTTAAAGAGCTAGATGATGAATTTGCATTTATTACTCACAGCATGGGAAGCCGTATTGTCACCGATTCTATACAAGAATTGGTTAAGCATTTGGAACAACAAATCGGAAGTGATTCAGATGATCGGTTAGTGAAGGTTGTTAGATACATGCAAAACAAGCAAATTCCTATATTTATGCTGGCAAATCAACTTCCTCTTTTGCAACTTGGTCGAGAAACTCCTGAAGTAACCAATCAATACGATGATTATTGTACAAACGAAGGCGTTAATCACGAGCGTCGTTTTTTTAAAGAACTCACCATGGTTGCCTTTAACGATCCCAACGACATACTCAGTTATGACGTGCCTGCAAAATTTGTGGATGACTATATGGATTCAAGGCTGTGCATCAATTTAATCAACGTCACCCTCAATATTGCAGATGTTGTGGAAATATTGAACTTGGGTTCATTTGCGAATCCCAGTGTGGCGCACCGAGGTTATGACGATGACGAACGTGTGATTGGTATCATTACTCAAGGTATCGAAGAACAAAGTATGACTCCAATAGTTGAAGAGCGTTGTACTTGGTTTGAGACTCGATGAAGTTTTCTTTCGGTATAATTTAATCGCGTGTAATATAAAAACAAATATTTAGTAGCAAGAAAATTATGCCAATAGAATTCTCTATCAAAGACGGAAACACTGCTTTAATTCGAGTAACAGGAAAGCTCGAGAAAACAGAGTATGATGAGGCTCAGCAAGGAATTACATCTTTAATTCAGGCTAAGAATAAAATTAAAATATTAATAATCACTCAAGATTTTGAAGGCTGGGAAAAATCGGAGGAGTGGCAAGATACTTCATCTGTAGGTCCAAATGACCCTTTTATTGAAAAAATAGCAATTGTTGGAGATCCGAAATGGAAAGACTTAATCTTGCTATTTACATTGAAAGACATGAGATCCGTACCGATAGAGTTTTTCAATGCTGGTTCAGAGGTAAAGGCACAAGATTGGCTTGATTCCGATATGTTTATAAAATAAGTAAATTGAAAGTACAGGAAAAAAATGGGATTTTGGACGATTTACTCATATTGTTAACAATAAGAATTATTTGGATTGGGATTGGGTAATTATAGTAGGAGCTATCTTTTGGATAACTGTAGCTTTCATTTATTTCTATTTTTTCTAATGGCCGCTATTGGCCGAAAGCGGACATTCAAGCTTTTTCAAGTTAACAGGTCTGTAAATCCCTCGGTGGAAATACTGTGCCGGTTCGACTCCGGCCCCGGGCACCATTATAATTTTCGTTCACAAGTTAAATATAAAATAAAATAATTCAACATTCGGAGAGATGGGATGAATAAAAGATCAGTATTCATTTTGATATCATGGCGGTTATTTTAGAACTACATATTGCAATGGTAATTGGTTGGATTGCCAATTAAACCATTACAGAAATGGGCTTTAAGTTGCCGCTATTTGTTACGTGTTTATTAGCAGCAATAGTGTTGTCGAATGTAATACCGCTACTATTTCCAAAGCTGCGCAGTACGACACGCACCACTGCATTAGCATTGGTTACAGAATTTTCACTTGGGCTCTTTTTGTCAATGTCATTAATGAGTATGCAATTGCCGGTTTAGCGGGTCCATTACTTATTCTTTTGGTAATGCAGACGCTTACGGCGGTGATATTAATTTTATTTATACTATTTAAGCTAATGGGGAAAGACTACCAAGCAGCAGTACTTAGTGCAGGCTTTGGAGGTTTTGCTTTAGGTGATACACCCACTGCTATAGCTAATATGACGGCAGTAACTAAGGCTAACGGACCTGCTCCTTAGCTTTTATTATGTTGCCATTGGTTGCGGCATTTTTTGTAGATGTATCTAATGCCTTTGTTATACGCTTTGCATTAACATTGTAAAATAGCCTCCTGCTGCTGGATTAAATTCATGATAAATAATCCAAAATTCATTACTGTAAATTTGTTGATAACACTAACTCTTCTAGTGCTATCCAGTAGTTGCCAAACACTCCCTCGTCAAATTTCAAATGACGAATTAATAGAACGTCGTGAACATTTTTAGCCTCGCACCAAACTGACCTTGATGCGATGGCCAAGCGAAGTTGCGGAACGTATCGAAAGCGAATATCGTAGTGCGCTAAATCCATCCACAAATACTACACAAAGTTACGATGTATTAGTTCTTTTGGGTGGTGGTGCTTTTGGTGCTAGCTTTCTAGAACACTTAAGTAAGAATTTAAACCATTAAACTCCTTAACAAATTTACTCAAGATGATTAGTAAAGCCATAGGTAATTTTCTAAAACTAGAAACTGCGAGTGGGATCATGCTGATGGCCGCTGCGGTATTAGCTATCATCTGTGCCAATTCGCCGCTGGCTTCTTATTATGAACAACTACTGAGTATCACCGGTGAATTACGCATAGGAGATTTTAGCGTCGCTAAACCAGCACTACTATGGGTCAACGATCTTTGGATGGCGATATTCTTCTTTCTGGTCGGACTGGAACTTAAACGCGAACTCGTTGAAGGCGAACTATCGGATAGGACTCGGCTAATTTTGCCGATCGCCGGAGCAATCGGTGGGATGGTAGTGCCTGCTTTGATTTACGTGTGGTTCAACTTAGATGATGCAGTGGCTATGAACGGTTGGGCCATACCGGCTGCCACCGACATCGCATTTGCCCTAGGGGTTTTAGCGTTACTCGGAAGCCGGGTGCCGTTAGCACTCAAAGTGTTTTTAGTATCGCTAGCAATCATCGATGATATTGGCGCTATCATTATCATCGCGCTGTTCTATAGCGGTCAGTTGTCTCAAATCTCTCTGGTAATATCTGCCATTTGCTTGGTTGTATTGTTCGTGTTGAATCGACGCGGTGTTGCAAATATTCCTGCATATATTTTCGTAGGCAGTATTCTGTGGTTAGCAGTGCTAAAATCCGGTGTTCACGCGACTCTGGCCGGAGTCGTGCTGGCATTTTTCATTCCACTTCGAGACCCAAAAAATCCTGAATATTCGCCGCTCAAACAGCTTGAGCGCAGCCTACATCCCATCGTCGCATTCTTTATATTGCCAGTGTTTGCCTTCGCTAATGCTGGTGTGTCTCTTCAAGGCATTTCTTTGGCGACATTTACCGAGCCTGTGCCCCTTGGGATTGCCAGTGGGCTTTTCATAGGCAAACAATTGGGGATTTTCTTTTTTTGCTGGCTGGCCGTTGTTTGTGGCTTAACTCGTTTACCCGATGGTATCGATTGGAAGTCTTTATATGGTGCCGGGATTTTGTGCGGGATCGGCTTTACTATGAGTTTGTTTATTGGCGGCCTAGCGTTCGAGCAGGCAGGCGATGGTAACATGATGGATGATAGGCTCGGTATCCTCATAGGGTCTCTACTTTCTGGAAGTATTGGTTATTTATATTTACGTTTCGTTCTGCCTGCAAAGAAATGCATTTAACTATACAACGGTGTTAATGAAAATCTTATAGTTAATAGATATTGTTAAAATATTCTATGTATTGAGTATTAAATAATGAATGACCGCTATTGACCGAAAGCGGACATTCAAATTCCATTGATGGTACTGACAAGTTAACTTCTCTA
>CAXMUG010000052.1:0-4613 GCA_964196535.1 uncultured Mycobacterium sp.
AGACCGTGGAAGACGTTCTAGAAGAACTCAAACATCACATCGACCTAGACTCAATAGAGTCTAACCAAAAATCTGCCTCTGATAACAAACAGAATAGCGCGTTAGACCCGCAACATGAAAAAATATTAGAAAGCATGGGACATGAACCCATTAGTATTGATGCTTTGATCGAGCGCAGTGGTCTAGGAGTTGAAGTAGTATCTTCTATCCTTTTGATTTTAGAGCTGAATAACCAAGTTTCACATCATGGCAGTGGCATTTACCTTCGCTGCAATAATATTTAGACACAATAGCTAATTAGATAAATTTTTCTGCAAAAATTTTTATCTTAGACGGTATTTCTACTAAGAATAACACTATAGCCATTTACAAACCCATTAGAAACGCGTAATAGTTCGCCGCCATGGGTACTTAATTAATAGTACAAACCTTTAATTCTTATTTGTTGCATTACACATGAGCAAAAATTTAGTCATCGTAGAATCGCCGGCCAAAGCCAAAACCATTGAAAAGTATCTTGGTAAAGACTTTAGTGTGCTTGCATCAGTAGGCCATGTACGAGATTTATTATCGAAGAATGGTGCGGTAGATCCAGATAATGAATTCGAGATGAAGTATGAGATTAAAGAAGATAGCGAAAAGCATATTAACGCTATAGTAAAAGCACTAAAAAAATCTGATGTGCTACACCTTGCCACTGATCCGGATCGCGAAGGCGAAGCGATTTCATGGCATCTTTATGAAATATTAAAAGAACGCGGCCTGCTAAAAGACAAAGACGTACGTCGGGTGGTATTTCATGAAATTACCAAACGCGCAGTTAGTGAAGCCATCAAAAATCCAAGAGAACTATCTTACGACTTAATTCATGCCTATCTTGTACGTCGTGCTTTAGATCACCTTATTGGTTTCAATCTCTCACCGTTACTTTGGAAAAAAATCAGACGCGGTTTGTCCGCAGGACGCGTTCAAAGTCCCGCTTTACGTTTACTTTGTGAGCGAGAAAATGAAATCGAAAAATTTGATCCGCAAGAATATTGGACCATTGAAGCAGATTGCGAAAAAGACCAGCAGGAATTTCTCTCCAAA
The DNA here is from genome assembly GCA_964196535.1 of uncultured Mycobacterium sp. GTDB lineage: Bacteria > Pseudomonadota > Gammaproteobacteria > UBA4575 > UBA4575 > JABDMD01. The sequence goes on from CAXMUG010000052.1 coordinate 1,090, forward strand.
CTAAACATTTATAAAGACAAAAAGCTTGAACAGTTTGACATAAATAATGAGAGCGATGCCTCTGCTGCCAAACAACTATTAGATAAAAATGCTACTGGCAAGCTTGTAGTTAAAACCGTTGATAAGAAAGAGCGTAAGCGAAACCCTGCTGCACCTTTTACTACTTCTACTTTGCAGCAAGAAGCCGTTCGCAAACTACGATTTTCTGCCAAAAAGACCATGGCCGTCGCCCAAGCCTTATATCAAGGCAAAGATTTAGAAGATGGAGCAGTTGGTTTAATTACCTATATGCGTACGGACTCTGTCGTGCTAGGCCAAGAAGCACTAGATGAATTACGTGATTATATTGTGCAACGTTATGGTAAAGATAACTTACCGAGCGATGTGCGGGTATTTAAAACCAAATCTAAAAACGCACAAGAAGCTCACGAAGCTATTCGTCCAACATCTTTTATGCGCACACCAGAAGAGGTTAAAAAGTTTCTAAGTGCGGATGAGATGAAACTTTATTCCCTGATTTGGAAACGAGCGGTTGCCAGTCAGATGGTTCACGCAACCTTAGATTTAGTCGCGGTAGAATTTGCATGTGGTGATGGAAATATATTTCGCTCTACCGGTTCATCAATTAAAGATCCGGGTTTTATGCAGGTCTATCAGGAAGGGATGGACGACAAAAAAGAAGAATCCGATGAACGCATGTTGCCTGTATTAGAGGTTGGTGAAAGCGTAAATCTTCATGAAATAAGAACCGAACAACATTTCACTGAACCACCGCCGCGTTTTACGGAAGCAACCTTAGTTAAAACGTTAGAAGAATTTGGAATTGGCCGCCCTTCAACGTACGCCAACATCATCTCTACTTTACAATATCGAGAATACGCAGAGGTTGAGAGTCGCCGTTTTACACCTACGGAAATGGGAAGATTAGTAAATGATTTTCTTACTAAACACTTCACGCAGTATGTAGATTATGATTTTACAGCTAACTTAGAAGATGAATTAGACGAAATTTCACGCGGAGAAAAAGAATGGGTGCCTGTTATGCGCACTTATTGGAAGCCGCTCATTGAGCTGGTTGAAGAAAAAGAAGGTAGTGTCACTCGCGAAGAAGCCGTTCAAGCGCGTCAGCTTGGAACGGACCCTAAATCTGGCAAACCAGTAAGTGTGCGTATGGGTCGTTACGGGCCTTTTGTGATAATTGGCACTAAAGAAGACGAAGAAAAACCAAAATTTGCGGGCTTGCTGCCGGGCCAGAAAATGGCTGACATCACTTATGAGCAAGCCATGGAATTATTTAAGTTGCCACGTGACTTAGGCGAAACAGACGAAGGTGAGCCTGTATCCGCAAGCATTGGCCGCTTTGGTCCGTATGTTAAATATGGTCCAAAGTATGTTTCAATCAAAAAAGACAGTGGTGATGACCCTTACACCATCACGCTGGAACGCGCTTTAGAATTAGTCGCAGAGAAAAAGAAAGCCGATGCCGAGAAACTTATTAACCATTGGAAAGAAGAAGGCATCCAAGTTCTTAATGGACGTTACGGACCTTATGTAACGGATGGCAACAAGAATGTAAAAATTCCGAAAGATACTGAGCCAAAATCAATCAGCCTAGAAGATTGTCAAAAAATGATTGCCGAGGCGCCTGAAAAGAAATGGGGCCGCAAAAAGAAAGCCGCAAAGAAGAAAAAGGCTGCACCTAAAAAGAAAAAAGCTGCTAAAAAATCTCCAAAAGTTGGCGACGACAGTAGCACTACAGAATAGTCGTGCTTGCCAATCAAGTATTGCAAGCTAGCGTTATTGTAAAAAATGGTGGCGTCATTGCTTATTCAACCGAAACGGTTTTAGGGCTAGGCTGCGATCCCAACAACCAAGCTGCTGTTAATAGAATTCTCTGGTTGAAAAACCGTACAGTTGAAACTGGGCTGATCGTGCTGGTAGACAGTATTGAGTCATTACAACAACACACAAAATCATTGTCAGCCGACCAAATTGCATCAATATCTTCAGCAGAAAATACTACTTGGTTAATTCCGGCGAATGACCACGTCCCGGGTTGGGTTCTAGGCAAGCATGAAAAATTAGCCGTACGCATTACTCAACACGCTACAGCCAGACCCCTATCTACTGCCACTCATGGAATTGTTTCTACTAGCGCAAATATTTCAAGCTATAAAATATTGGCTAACCAGAATGAAATTCGAGATTGGTTCGGCCCTCACGTAGACTATATTGTCGTAGGCGAAACAGGCTCAACCATGCCCAGTGAAATACGAGATTTAATAACCGGAGAAAAACTTCGTTAACGTATGTCAGTTGATATCAACAAAGTAAAAAACTATTTGCTGGATTTACAGAATCGCAATTGTGAGCTTTTAGAAAAACAAGATGGCGATGCACGGTTTAAAGAAGACGCATGGGAACGTGCCGAAGGTGGCGGTGGTCGTACGCGCATTTTGCAAAATGGTGCAGTGTTTGAACAAGCTGGCGTTGGTTTTTCACATGTTTTTGGAGACAAACTTCCTCCTGCAGCCACAACACAAAGACCCGATCTTGCTGGACGAAGCTTCCAAGCAATGGGGGTGTCACTAGTCATTCACCCGAACAACCCATTTGCACCTACATCCCACTGTAATGTGCGTTTTTTTATAGCTGAAAAAGAAAACGAACCAGCAGTCTGGTGGTTTGGTGGAGGTTTTGATCTAACCCCTTATTATGGTTTTAAAGAAGATGCGATATTTTGGCATCAAACCGCAAAACAAGCCTGTGATGATGTGGATTCCGCTTTGTATCCAAAATTTAAAAAATGGTGTGATGAATATTTTTATATTAAACACCGCAACGAAGCGCGAGGTGTGGGTGGATTATTTTTTGATGATTACAATGATGGTGGTTTTGATAATAGCTTTAAATTATTCAAAAGTGTCGGTGACAGTTTTCTCGAAGCCTATTTACCAATAGTCGATCGTCGTAAAGATCATCACTTCAATGACCAGCAAAAAAACTTTCAGCTATACCGTCGAGGTCGCTATGTTGAATTCAATCTTGTCTATGATCGTGGGACCTTGTTTGGATTACAGTCGGGCGGGCGCACTGAGTCCATTTTGATGTCGCTACCACCTCAAGTCCGTTGGCAATATGATTGGCAACCAGAACCAGGAAGCAAGGAAGAAGCGCTGTATACAGAATTTCTGCCCGCGAGGGATTGGCTTACAGAATAAAGCCATAGCTCAAAGCAAGGCCTCACCCGCTAAGCCTATTATTAAATCCGTTTACGCTTTGGTATAGGATTGTTTAGCGCAATTACTGCCCTAGCTTTGCTAAGATCTCAAGTCAGATAATCTATATATAAGAATAAACTCGATCTAATAAAAAATGAGTACCCGATATCCAAGAACCCGCATGCGCCGAATGCGCGCAGATCGATTCTCACGTGAGCTTGTGAGTGAGAACCGTGTGCATGTGAGTGACCTGATTTACCCAGTGTTTGTCACTGAAGGCACACAACAACGAGTAGAAGTAGG
>CAXMUG010000053.1:0-10596 GCA_964196535.1 uncultured Mycobacterium sp.
CGCTATTTTTAGTGCAATAAACCTACTTCGCGTTTCTAAATCAAGCACTTCCGCTCATCAGAGAATCCAAGCGATTTACAACACGCTTGCGAATAATCCTTGATTATCAATGTAGAGTAATTTTCATTGTTGGACGAGAGAGGCTCATCCTCCTCAAATTAGGATTAAATTATTTATTTTATGAAAATGCAATTACAGCGTGGCGTTACGATTATTGAGCTAATGATAACAGTAGCACTTATTGCTGTTTTATTAACAATGGGCGTACCCAGTTTTTCAAGAACTATCGAACAGAATAAATTATCTACTCAGGTGAATGATTTAATTTCTACACTTCAATATGCACGTAGTGAATCGGTTAAAACTGGTAAGCGTATTACAGTTTGTATGAGCGATGATGGTACAGATTGTGGTGCGACGGGATATGAGGATGGGTGGATTATATTTGTTGATGACGTTTCTTCGGATGGAGACCTTGATGCAGGGGAACAGCTATTAAAAATACATGAGGCTTTAGATACTAATATGACACTTCGTGGGAATAATCGTTATGTTAATTTTATATCCTACTTGCCAACAGGCGGTATTGCTAATGCTGATCCTAATGCAGATCAAGACCATTTCATTTTATGTAAAGAAAACGTCATTTCAAAATCACGTGCAGTTTATGTGACTACTCCAGGCCGTGTTCGAGTGGCAAAAGATACTAATAGTGATGATATCCCAGAAGATGATTCTGGTAATAACATAACAACTTGTGCACCTGCATAAAGTGTGTAGTCGGAAATTATTTATGAATGCAATAAAAAATCAAATTGGCACTACATTAATCGAAGTCTTGATTGCTGCAGTAGTTGTTTCAGTGGGATTAGTTGGTTTGGCAGCGTTACAAACGCTGAGCGTGAAAAATAACCATAGTGCATATCTTCGTACCCAAGCAACTTTTATTGTATACGATATGGTAGACAGAATGCGTACAAATATCGCAACTGCGCAAGCAGGTTCATATGTAACTGCATTAGGCGCTGCACCATCTGGTACTACTAATTGCAATACTTCAGCATGCACTGCATCTGATTTAGCAACATTTGATATTAATGAATGGAAATGTTCTTTGGGAAATTGGAACACCCAAAACACTTGTACAACAACCTTGTCAATGACAGGAATGTTACCAGGTGGAGATGGTGCTGTAACACAAACAGGAGCTATTCATACAGTGAGTGTGCGATGGAATGATAGAGATGGAATACAAAGAACTTTTCAAGTTAGCTCAGAATTATGAATATGAAAATAAACACAATTTCTTCTAAAAAATATAAGCAAGGCTTCACCATTGTTGAATTGATGATAGCTTTGGTGCTCGGTTTATTGTTAACCACTGGAATCACCAAAGTCTATTTAACGACTAAAGATACCTATAATTTGTCAGAAAACTTAGCGCGCATGCAAGAAAATTCACGTTTTTCTATGGGCGTTCTCACACAAGATATCCGTATGGCAGGATTTATGCCATGCCGCTTAACAGGGAATATGGCTAATACAATAAACAGCACAGAATCATTTTTTGACTTTTTTAACCAGTCAATTATTGGTTACGAAGGCGGCGTAAGTACATTTCCTTCTGCTTTCCCTGCAACCGGCACCAATCCAGGTGATCGTGTTGCAGGAACCGATGCGGTAGTTATTTTACGTGGTGATGATGAGATATATAAGATCACACAGCACAACCCAGTATCTGCCCAGTTTAAATTAAACGATCTTCATACCCTGCAAGATGGAGATATTGCTCTAGTTTGTGATGGAAGTGATTCAGCACTTTTTCAAGTCTCAAATGTGAATTCTTCTAACGTAACGATTGTTCATAATACAGGTACCGCTGTTTCGCCTGGCAACTGTAGTGTGAGCATGGGTGGGGATGGGGACTGTTCTAATATAACTGGATTAGTGGCACATACCTATGGGCCAGGTTCACAATTGGTAAAGTTTAAGGCGGTTGGGTACTACATAGGGATCAGTGTATCAGGCGCTAGCTACTCACTATACCGACGCAGGTTAGATGTAAATGCAGGTACGGCTACATTTGCATCTGAAGAGCTAGTAGATGGTATTGAAAATATGCAAATACTTTATGGCGAAGATACGGATAGTGACAATGAACCTGAACGATATTTTACCGCTAATAATGTTACCACTTGGAACAATATCGTTGCAGCTAAAGTAGGGTTGTTAGCACACACGCCTGATCAAACTAACAAAATTAACGATACTAATATTTATAACGTTGCTGGAACGCAGGTTGCGGATACCAGTACCGCTATTACTCACGACGGAGATCGGCGCATAAGAAGTGTTTTTAATTCTACTGTAAAGATTCGTAACCGCGGCATTAATTAAAATGAGTTGTTAAAAACATGTATTTAAATTATACAAAACAAAAGGGCGTTGTACTGGTTTTAGGTATGTTAATACTATTTGTATTGACATTGATAGGTTTAACCGGAATGCGCATGACAACCTTTGAAGAAAAAATGGCAGGAAATGTTAAAGATAAAAATACCGCTTTTCAGGCGGCCGAGGCGGCTTTAATGGCTGCAGAAAGTAATATAGAAACTAATATTATTACAACGGGTAATTTTGATACTGATGGAACAGATGGCTTATATGATGATTCTAATGAAGAAATTTGGAATCTTGTTGATTGGGAAGGTACCGACAGCGGAAATGACAATGAAGTAATCACATATAGTGCATTTGGCAGTACGTACAATGTTAATACCTCTCCAAAGTATGTGGTTGAGCATTATGCATCTGTTGTTGAAGAGGTGGATGCGTTGAATCTTGATAATTATGGCAGTGGAACTGGTGCAGGGCAAACTGAAATGTTTCGCATAACTGCACGTGGTACGGGCCAAAATGATAATGCTAGAGTAATTCTACAAGAGACCTATGGGAAAAAATTGTAAGTTAGTAAATGTTATGAAAGATGTTTTTAAAAGGAATTTGGGCATGTTTGATTTTAGTAAAATGAATATTCAAAGTGCGGCGAGCAGTATGGTGCAGACTATACGTAAGTCTACATGTTTACTATTACTATCATTTTTTATAGTTGTTTGTAGCGCATCTTCATTTGCAGGGGATTTAAATATTTCTAACAGTGTATTGGAAATCACTTCTGGAGTTGAGTCAAATATTGTAATTCTAAATGATGACTCAGGAAGTATGGATCATGGTGTGATGGTTGTTTCAGGTAATGATGGGAATATCATTTTTAGAGACAGCTCCTATAGGTATGCCCACCCTGATCCAGGTGTAACTACAACTAAAGGACCTGCTGCAAATATTAGAGACAGCGGCAGTGCAGCTACAAAAGATTTAGGTGTCACGCCAACTGAAGAGGGTTTAATGGCTCAAGGGTTGACACTCGCTGATACGGAAGGTGTATGGCGCGCTTGGCACAAGGGTTATAACAATATTTATTACAACCCAGAGGCTACCTATAGCCCATGGGATGGCCTGAATTCCGGTGGCACATCTTATGGAAATGTTACTGCAATTAGTGCCCCATATAACCCTTATGATGCAAGCCTTGGCAGTTTGAATCTTACTGCAACGTTAAGTTATATAACTCGATGGAAAGATAATCTAGGTAATAACGTCGAAAATCTTACGATCAATAATTTTTACCCAGCGCGTTACTATACCTGGACGGATACTAATACTGACAGTGTAGTGGATGCGAGTGATGCACATACTCTCTATGAAATTCGTTCATCTGGTTGTTCAGTCACTGCAACGTGTCCATCCAGTTTTGTTCGTTCAAAGTATGATGAAACGACTCGTCTTGGTCGTTTGGATTGTGGCACAGACAACATGGATGGAACTGTTACTTGTAGTTATAACGAAGAAATCCAAAATTTTGCTAACTGGTTTAGTTATTTTCGCAAACGTGACCTGACTGCAAAATCCGCCTTAAGTAAAGTGATTGAAGATGCATCACTTGCACGAATTGGTTACACCACTTTGCATAATAATGAAAGTGTTAATCTTGAGGTGGCTTCGATGAATCTTTCATCAGGCAGTGGCAATAAAAAAGCATTACTAGATAAAGTTTTTTCCACACGACCCGATGGCGGTACTCCGGTACGTGAAGGTTTAGAAAATTTAGGGCGTTATTTTGAATGCAAAAGTGGCGATATTTTTGGGTCAAGTTCAGATAGTTCGCCTGGGGGTGCAGGTTGCCCTTTATTAGCTTCACCTGAAGGCACTTGCCAACAAAACTATGCCATTGTTATTACCGATGGATTTTACAATGGTTCTGATCCATCAATAGATGAGGAAGATCAAAGTCCGGGCGATACAGATACGCAATGGGATGGCGGCGCATTTGCAGGCGATGATGATAAAACATTAGCGGATGTAGCAATGTACTATTATGAAAGAGATTTACATACTACGCTTACTGATAGTGTTCCGGTGACTTCCATTGATGTTAATCGCTATATTGGCGCAGGAAGTTTATCCACAACCGACACTATGCATCAGCATATGAGCACCTCCTCTTTAGCCTTGGGTGTAAATGGCTCACTCAATGCAATGCCATCCGATCCAAATGTGACATTTACTTGGCCGGATCCTGCTGCTGGCAACGAAGAAAAAATTGATGATATACGCCATGCTGCTTATAACGGTCGCGGCAATTACGCAACCGCAAGTGATCCGGTAGAACTGGCAGAAACCTTAGAAAACATATTTGAAGAGATGGGCACAGGTGAAGGTGCGTCTTCTTCTGTGGCATTTAATAGTCAAACGATTCAAAATAATTCGGTAGTATATCGCGCATTCTTTAATACAAAAAATGATACTGGTGATTTAGTTGCCCAGCGAATTAATCCTGATGGCACATTAAATGTTGATGTATATGGTGACCCGATTTTTGAATGGAGCGCAGCCGATAAATTAGACGATCAAACATCAGTGAGTGGTGATTCAAGAGTGATCATTACTTATGATGATAATGGTGCTTCAAGCACAGGCGTAGCTTTTCGTTGGAGTGGTACATCATCAATTACTACTAGCCAACAAGCTAGTTTAGATGCTCCAGTGCCTGCAAATGTAGCTTCAGTTGGAGATGAGCGACTTAATTATCTCCGCGGGCAATCTGCTGACGAAGGCGCAAGTTTTGATGATGGGCAATTTCGAATACGACCAAGTAGCGATGGAAAATTAGGTGATATCGTTCATTCTACTCCTGTGTTTGTAGGCTCGCCTCCTTTTACAGGAAGAATATCGGGCGAATATCCTGGTGAGTACCCCAGCGATATTCCTAATCTGTACACCACCTTTAAAAATGCTGAGAAAAATCGTAACGAAGTGGTTTATGTCGGTGCAAATGACGGCATGATGCATGCTTTTGATGCCCAGACTGGTGCAGAAGTCTTTGCTTACATTCCAAATGCTGTTTTTAATAATTTGTCTGATCTAACTGATCCTGATTATTCACACCGTTTTTATGTAGACCTCACTCCAAGTGTAAATGATGTCTTTATGAAGAAAAAAGGTAGCTCAAGTCCTAGTTGGAACTCTGTACTGGCGGGGGGGCTAGGTGCTGGAGGTAAAGGTTTTTATGCATTGAATATAACTGACCCTTCTGATTTTAATACAGAATCAAATGCTGCAGATAATGTGATGTGGGAATTTACCGAAGATGATGACGGTAGTGTAGGAAATAGTGATCTTGGTTATTCTTTTAGTGCCCCACTTATTGTAATGAGCAATGCGGATACTAATGGTGATGGAGAGAAAGATTGGGTTGCAATTTTTGGCAATGGATATAACAGCACAAGTTCTAATGGTGATGCTGCGATTTATATGGCTTTCCTTGAGGCAGGGCAGGATGGAATTTGGACTGCGGGCAGTGACTATATAAAAATTAGTACCGGCTTTGGTAAAGCGGAGAGCAGTGATGGCACAACGCCTAACGGCATCGGTGCAATACGTGGTATAGATATAAATGCAGATGGAACCGTCGACCGTTTATATGCTGGAGATTTGCAAGGCAATTTATATCGAATAGATGTAAGTAGCACAACTGCAAGCAATTGGGGGGACAGTTCAAATCGTGATGTCATCTTTAAGGCACGTTACGGTACGAGCTACCCAAGAACAACTGTTCAACGAATTACAAACCGCCCCGTAGTCACGAAACATCCTACTGCGGCTGGATATATTGTTATTTTTGCTACAGGAAGTTGGATGACTTCTGATGATTCTATTAGTACTGAAATTCAATCGATTTACGGAATCTGGGATAACAACAGTGGCAATGAAGTACAAATGATAGATTCAGATAATCATTTGGTTGAGCAGATCTTTACTAATCACACAAGTACTGAGCATGGTTTTACAGTGCGTTCTTTAACTAACAATGCTGTTAACTGGAAAGATACTGGCAACAATGATAGTAAAGTGTTCGGCTGGTATATAGATCTCGATTTGCCGCCTGCAGGAAGTGTTTCAGGTGTTGAATATCCTGGCGAACGTGCAGTTCGAAATATTCAGTTGCGTGGTGACTTCGTTTTTATGAACACCATTATTCCTAAAAGCTCTAACCCATGTAACGCCGGCGCTGGAGGCTTTGAATTAGCATTTGATCCAATTACTGGCGGATCCGGTTCAAACTTCATATTTGATATCAACGCAGATGGTAGTTTTGATTTGGACGATAATATAGGTGACGCATTAGGTGATGCATATATGGTTACGGGAATCCGGTTTGATTCTACTACGCCAACTGATGCAGCATTTATTGGAAATTACCGCATCACGCAACAGAGTGATAAAAGTATTCGAAGTATAGGTACCAATACCGAGCAATCTAATCAAGCCGGCCGAACATCGTGGCGTGAGTTAATTGTTCATTAGCAATCAAAAAAAGGATGTTTCATGAATAAGGTAGTATGTATTTTTTTATTTCTATTTTTTACTTCTAGTTGGGCTACTGAAAGATTACCTGATCATTACCCAAATGAATTTAAAAATGAAGGTATTTTGCAAGAAATTGAAAGTCGTGGAACAAAGCTTACGATTAATGCAACAAGTTATCGTGTTGTTAATAATGTAGCTATACATACACTTAGTTCAAATTTTGGTTCAATAAATGATTTGCGTAAAAACATGGACATTGCATTTAATGATAACGACCGCAATACAATTTATGAAATTTGGATTCTACCAAAGGGGTATGCTGAAGTAGATTAAAATAACTTTTTTAAAACTTTATCAACAAAATATTATTATGAAGAACACAAGCAAGATAAAAGGATTTACTCTAATTGAACTAATGATTGTAGTAGCTATCGTAGGAATTATAGCAGCTATTGCCTACCCAAGTTATCAAGACCAAATGCGAAAAACTCGGCGTGCTGATGGGCAAACAGAACTAATGAAAATAATGAATGTTCAAGAGCGATTTTTTACAAATTATGGCTCTTATACAACTAGTATCACTAATGCAGAACCTAATGGACTGGGTAACGCAAATGCTAATTCGGATGAAGGGTTTTATGCAATATCTGCAGCGGCATGTGGTGCTGGAATTACACAATGTGTAATACTTACAGCTACTGCACAAGGCGGGCAAACAAGTGACGGCAACTTAACATATAATTCTCAAGGTGTTAAAGCGCCTGCTGCAAAGTGGTAGCGGTTAGCCGTTTATCACTTATTATGTAGGTATCGTCACTCTAAGGCATAGTTAGAAGTTGTGTTCTTAGTAGAAAGGGAGGTGAAACATTGTAAAGCTAGCAAAATATGAAAAAATCACGTGGATTTACCCTAATTGAGTTAATGATTACAGTGGCGGTAATAGCTGTAATTGCATCTATTGCCTACCCAAGTTATCAAGAGCAAATAAGGAAAACACGTCGTTCAGATGCTAAAGCTGCTTTAATGGATGCTGCTGCGAGAATGGAACGCCACTATACACAGTTTGGTCAATATGGCGGTGGTGCAGTTATTTCTGCAACAAGTCCTGAGCAGTTTTATTCTATTGTGGTTACTGGGACGATAGCGGGTTCTCAAGTGTTTACTATTACTGCAACACGTGCCGGACAACAAGCTAATGACAAATGTGGTAATTTTACAATTGATCAAGCACAAGCTAAAAACGTAGCTAGTAGTAGTTTAACTGCTGCAGATTGTGGGTGGGATTAGTTTAAGCTTTCTCTGAATATTTTTGGTAGTGGAAACACTACATTTTCTGTTTTACCTAGATCTTCTGTCACAACGGCCTTTTCTTTTTCTTTTAAATGTTGAATAACGCGTTGTACTAGAACTTCTGGTGCCGATGCACCAGCAGTAACCCCAACTCTAGATTTATTTTCTAACCAAGAATCTTCAATATATTCAGGGCCATCGATGAGATGTGCTTGAATTCCGATTTTGTCTGCAATTTCACGCAAGCGATTTGAATTGGAGCTGGCTTTCGAGCCAATGACTAATAAAAGATCACAACTTGCTACCAATTTTTTTACAGCATCTTGCCGGTTTTGTGTGGCGTAGCAGATATCATCTTTTTTAGGCCCAATGATATTTGGGAAACGATGTCTTAATGCATCTATAACATCACTGGTATCATCTACTGATAAGGTGGTTTGGGTAACAAAAGCTGTTTTGTTCGGGTTATTAACGCTTAGGTTTGCTACATCATCTGCATTTTCGACTAAGTGAATCTGTCCTCCATAAGAATCATCGTACTGTCCCATGGTACCTTCAACTTCTGGATGACCTTTGTGCCCAATTAAAATGGTATCTAGCCCATCTTTGCTATAACGCACTACTTCTAAGTGAACTTTGGTAACCAATGGACAAGTTGCATCAAATACTTTCACATCACGATTTTTAGCCTCATATTGAACAGCTTTTGAGACCCCATGCGCGCTGAAAATTACTGTAGAGCCATCTGGCACTTCGTGTAATTCATCTACAAAGATCGCACCTTTTTCTTTTAAGTTATTTACTACAAATTTGTTATGCACTACCTCATGACGCACGTAGATTGGTGCGCCAAACATTTTTAATGCTCGCTCTACAATTTCAATCGCGCGATCTACGCCGGCGCAAAAGCCGCGTGGATTAGCGAGTAAGACGTCCACTAATTTGTTTCCTCTTTGGAGAATATTGCTTGGATAATCATTAATGCTGCGCCTAAAAAGATCGCTGAATCCGCAAGGTTAAATGTAGGCCAATGGCAAGTTATTTGGTTAATAGAAAAGAAGAATGGTAAACATCCTTCACTGGATGGATAAAACCAGTCAATGAAATCTATAACATGCCCATAAATACTTCGATCGATTACATTGCCAATTGCTCCACCTAGTATCAAAGCTAAACTAGCTGCGAGTAATTTTTCTTTTAATGAAAGTTTTCTTAACCAAAGAAAGATAAATACACTGACACCTACAGCTAATGCAGTAAAAAACCAACGCTGCCAACCACCCGCGCTACTTAAGAAACTAAACGCGGCACCTTTATTGAAGGTTAAAGTAAAATTGAAGAATGGCAAAAAGGCCTGTGAATCATGCAGCGTTAAAAAATGTACAGCAGCTTGTTTGCTGACTTGATCCAGTATTACTACTAATGCTGTTAACCAAAGCCACTTAAGCATATTTACGAGCCTCACCTGTGCCATCTGGTAAATTACTAATACAACGGGAACATAGTTCTGGGTGTTGGTTGTCTGCTCCCACATCTTCTCGATGATGCCAACAACGCACACACTTCTGATGAGAAGATTTTATTACGTCGACAAAATATTCTGCGCCATCCGCATTAGTTACTTTTTGTGCTGAACTAGGGATAGCCCCATCTTCCAGATCTGCATAAGAAGTTATAAAGACGAATCGTAACTCATCATTTTTAATTTTCTTTAAATAAATCGGTGCATCCCAAATTTTTACTTCCGCATCTAATGAAGAACCAATTTCTTTGTTATTTCTTAGATCTTCAAGTTGTTTACTTACTTTTTCTTTGGTTTCAAGGATCCCATTCCAATCTGCATCTTCCATTATTCCATTAGTATCAAAGCTATTTAAGTCATACCAGTTTTGCACAAATACAGAATCATTGCGGTCACCAGGTAGATGTTGCCAAACTTCTTCGGCAGTAAAACTTAAGATTGGTGCAATCCAGCGTACCAAGGTTTCTGCAATATGAAACATTGCGGTCTGCGCTGATTTTCTTGCATGGCTATCAGCTTTAGTAGTGTATTGCCTATCTTTAATAATATCTAAATAATCACTACCTAGCTCTAACACACAAAAGTTATGTATCAAATTATAGATTTTGTGAAACTGATACTTCTCATACTGTTCTAGTATTTCTTTTTGCAATTGATTGGTTTTCCAAACAATCCAATAATCAATAGCAATCATTTCTTTAGATGATGCTTTGTCTGTACTTGGATCAAAACCATCAAGATTAGATAACAAATAACGTAATGTATTTCGTATACGTCGATAGGCGTCTGAGGTGCGGTTAAGAATTTCATCCGATACACTTAGTTCACCACTATAGTCCGTAGCAGATACCCAGAGT
>CAXMUG010000054.1:0-42192 GCA_964196535.1 uncultured Mycobacterium sp.
CCGATATCCAAGAACCCGCATGCGCCGAATGCGCGCAGATCGATTCTCACGTGAGCTTGTGAGTGAGAACCGTGTGCATGTGAGTGACCTGATTTACCCAGTGTTTGTCACTGAAGGCACACAACAACGAGTAGAAGTAGGCTCCATGCCAGGTGTTGAGAGATTAAGCATTGATGAACTAGTAAAAGATGCTGAACAGTTACATAAACGCGGCATACTATCGATTGCGATATTCCCAGTTATTGAGGCTGATAAAAAATCAACACAAGCAGAAGAAGCCTTTAATTCAGATGGCTTAGCACAGCGAGCCATTGCAAAGCTTAAAGCTGAGCTGCCAGAGCTTGGGGTAATCAGTGATGTGGCTTTAGACCCTTTTACCTCGCATGGACAAGATGGTTTGTTAGATGACAATGGTTATGTTCTCAACGACGAGACCGTTGATGTACTGATTAAACAAGCTTTATCCCACGCGCAAGCCGGTGCAGATATTGTCGCACCTTCCGACATGATGGATGGCCGTATCGGTGGTATTCGCGCAAGTCTTGAAGAACAAGGGTTTCGCAATACAAAAATTCTAGCGTACTCCGCAAAATATGCGTCTAGTTTTTATGGCCCATTTCGTGATGCAGTAGGCTCTGCGTCTAACCTTGCCGGTGGAAATAAATACACCTACCAAATGGATCCTGCAAATTCTGACGAGGCATTACGTGAAGTTGAATTAGATATTCATGAAGGTGCGGACATGGTCATGGTCAAACCGGGCATGCCGTATCTAGATATCGTGCGCCGCGTGAAAGACGAACTTAAAATGCCAACCTTTGTGTATCAAGTGAGTGGCGAATACAGCATGTTAAAAGCAGCGGCTCAAAATGGCTGGCTAGATGAACAAGCCTGTGCCATGGAATCTTTGCTATGCATTAAACGTGCAGGTGCAGACGCTATTCTTACTTATTATGCAAAAGATGTAGCCCAATGGCTTAGTGAATAAGTTGGTAAAATACTTTTGTGTCCTCATCAGAAATCAACTCGAAAATAGATCAATATGCGGTGATCGGTAATCCTATCGAGCACAGCAAATCCCCTGACATCCATCTTTTGTTTGCCGATCAAACGGGAGAGCATCTTAATTATGAAAAAATACTTGCAGATGAAGACAAGTTTTCACAAGCCGTAACAGAATTTTTTACCAACGGTGGCAAAGGCCTAAATGTAACCGTGCCTTTTAAAAATGACGCATGTAACTTTGTTGATGAGCTTACAAAATACGCAAGAAATGCCGGCGCGGTAAATACCATCTATAAAGATGAAAACGGTAAGTTCATAGGCGCAAACACAGATGGCATTGGCCTGTTACGTGATTTAAAAAAATCTTTACGCGTACAAATTATAAATAAGAAAATATTAATTGTGGGTGCTGGCGGCGCCACACAAGGTATTGTTGAGCCCTTGTTAAATGAACAACCGTCAGAGTTACTCATCGCGAACCGCACTGCAAGCAAAGCCGAAGCTATTGCGGAACAATTCAAAGAGCCTGCCCCGAATGTAAGTGTTGTTAAAGGCTGTGCGCTTAATGAAATTCCAAAACACCCATTCGATTTAGTGTTACACGCTACCTCTGCAGGTTTACAGGGCAATAATGTTGAATTGCCGGTAGAAATAATCGGTCCTAATACCTGTTGTTATGATCTTTTATATAGCGATCAAGACACACCTTTTATGCAATGGGCAAGAAGTCACCATGCTGAAAAAGTTGTAGATGGCTTTGGCATGTTATTAGAACAAGCCGCGGAAGCATTTTATATATGGCGCGGACAACGCCCAGATACAGGCATGGCGCATCATTATTTTCGCCCTGACTCTAAAGCGAATCCGCATTTATAATAAAGACCAATTACAGAATGAACCTATTTACGAATAAATAATGATCCAACACGTAAAGCGACCCCCAATAGATATGGATCGACTAACGCTTTATGCAAAGTTAGTTCGGCTTGATAAGCCTATCGGTATCTTATTGCTGTTATGGCCCACACTTTGGGCATTATTCATCGCTGCGGATGGCATTCCAGACATTAAAATCCTCATCGTATTTATTCTTGGCGTAATACTCATGCGCTCTGCCGGTTGTGCAATTAATGATTATGCAGATAGAAACATAGACCCATTTGTTGCACGCACCAAACAACGCCCTGTCGCCAGCGGACTCATTCAACCAAAAGAGGCACTATTAGTAGCTGGTGTGCTTGCGTTAATTGCTTTCGTGATTGCACTTATATTTCTAAACAAACTCACCATTTACTTTGCCATTGGTGCCGCACTGTTAGCAACAACCTACCCGCTCATGAAACGCTTTCATTTTTTACCGCAAGTACATCTAGGCATCGCCTTTGCTGTTTCCATACCGATGGCCTTTACCGCTATAACTAATGATTACCCGACACCGGTTGCGTGGTTACTATTTACTGCTGCAGTTATTTGGACCACCGCTTATGACACTTTGTATGCCATGGTTGATCGCGAAGAAGATATAAAAATCGGTGTGAAATCTACTGCAATATTATTTGGCCCCATGGACAAAGCTGCTATCGGCATGATGCAGTTTTTGGTTGGAGTGTGTTTAGTGTTAGTTGGCATTAATACAAAAATGAGTTGGATTTATTATGTTGGCATTGCACTAGCGAGTTTGTTTTTTATCTACCAACAAATATTAATCAAACACCGTTTCCCCGACCGCTGCTTCTATGCTTTTTTAAATAATCAATATTTCGGCATGGTAGTGTTTATCGGAATCTTTGCACATTACTGGTTGACTACTGGGACGTAGGAATTAAGAGGCGCATCTTGGATGATGCGAACTAATTAAATCTTTTTTTAGAATGTACGTTATTGGCCGAAAGCAGACATCAATATCAAGCAACCCGAGCTATACACCAAACCCCAACTCTCTCTGCTCCAGCCTTCCTCAAACATTTCGCCATATCATTCACCGTATTCCCTGTGGTCATAACATCATCAACAATACAAACGTGTTTATTTTTTAAAAAGGTTGAATCCACTTTAACCGAAAAAGCATCTTTAACATTTTTATGCCGTTGCTTTGCTGGTAGACCCATCTGCACACTGGTATCACGATTGCGATAAACCTCATTGTATGAAATCTCGCTGCCTAGTCCTTTGCTAATGATGCGTGCAATTTCCACCGCTTGGTTATAGCCACGTTGTCGCAAACGTTTTTTATGCAACGGTACGAGAATATCAGTTCAGGAATCTCTATCTTCTTTTCCTCAATATGTCGCAATAACAATTGTGCGAGTAGCTCGCCTTGATTAAGCTTTTGGTTAAATTTGAATTGATAGATTGCATCACGGATAAACCTATCAAAGTGAAAGGGTGTTGAAGCGTGATCAAAATACAATTCGCGATTGCTACAAGCGCCACAAACCGCAATATTGGTACTTGGCAATGGGAGTGCACAACGAGCACAGGCGTATTCCACCCAGGGCAATCTTTGAAAGCATCTTTCACAAAGACCCATTCCATTATGCCCTGCATCATTGTAATGCAGGCAGACTTTCGGATAAATCATTGCGCCTGCTTTTTTAAAAGCAGAAGAGATTAGCTGCATCTTAGAAGTCATACTTTTATTGACACCCCACTGCAAAAGATTAGACTTGCTGGCACTATTATCGTTAACCTTTATGGCAAGCAACCCTATGCAATCTGCAACTATGCGCAATGACTGGAAAAAACAAGAAGTCTTAGACTTATATCAACTGCCATTTAACGATTTACTGTATTTAGCGCACCGCATTTTTCGTGAAAATCATGATCCTAACAAATTACAAGTCAGCACCTTGCTTTCAGTAAAAACGGGATCCTGCTCTGAAGACTGTGCCTACTGCCCACAAAGTGGTCATTACGACACAGAAATTGAAAAAGAGCGTTTGTTGTCTCTAGATGAAGTAAAGCAAAACGCTGAGGCCGCCAAACAAGCCGGCGCTTCAAGATTTTGTATGGGAGCCGCTTGGCGCAACCCTTCGGATAAAAACTTAGATCAAGTTATTAAAATGATCGAGGTGGTTAAAGATCTTGGCCTGGAAACCTGTGTAACCGTAGGTATGCTCACCGAACCACAAGCGCAGAAATTAAAAAACGCAGGACTGGATTATTACAACCACAACCTAGACACCTCTCCTGAGTTTTATGGCAGTGTAATCACTACACGTACCTATCAAGATCGCTTAGACACACTTGAGCATGTGCGAAATTCTGGCATCAACGTTTGCAGTGGCGGCATTTTAGGCATGGGAGAATCTCGCGAAGACCGAGCTGGCTTGTTATTACAACTTGCGAACCTACCTCAACACCCTGAGTCTGTGCCGATTAATATGTTAATAAAAATCAAAGGTACGCCACTTGAACTCGTTGACGACCTTGATCCATTTGAATTCATTCGCACCATTGCGATTGCGCGCATCTTAATGCCGAAAACGTATGTGCGTTTGTCCGCAGGGCGTGAAGAAATGAATGAACAGACACAAGCGTTGTGCTTTTTCGCAGGTGCAAATTCTATTTTTTACGGTGAGACTTTGTTAACCGCTAAAAATCCTGAAACTGAGAAAGACCGAGCATTGTTTAACAAGCTTGGTATTGAGGCAGATAGTGTTAATAACCCTGTTAATTCTACTCTTCATTCTGAGATTGACTCTAGTCAGGCAGCTGCCGTTAATTAAGCTTATTACTTTGCTATGAGTAATCTGGCAGCAGGGCTAGATAAGCTTCGACTAGAAAATCTTTACCGTAGTCGAAAATTAACTTCCTCAGCTCAGCAAGTTGAGCCGATTATTAATGGACAAAAAGTTTTATCTTTTTGCAGTAACGATTATTTAGGTCTAGCGAATCATCCATATGTGATTAAGCATCTCGCTGAAGCCGCGCAAGAAAATGGTGTGGGTTCAGGAGCCTCACATCTAATCACTGGTCATCATGAAAGTCATGCAGCTTTAGAAGAAGAACTAGCAGAATTTCTTGGTTGTGAGCAAGCATTGTTGTTTTCTACCGGCTATATGGCAAATTTAGGAGTGGTCAGTTCTTTAGCTACTCGTAACAGCACTATATTTGCAGACAAACTAAATCATGCTTCTCTGAATGATGCGGCTTTGTTATCTCGTGCGAGAGTAAGCCGCTATGCACATCAAGAAACAGATCAATTAGAAAAAAATATTGCTTCGGAAGATTGCACTAGCAAATTAATTTTAACGGATGGTGTGTTTAGTATGGACGGCACCATCACTCCGGTTAAAACGTTACAGTCGATAGCTAAAAAATATAGCGCTAAATTAATAGTCGATGATGCGCATGGCATTGGTGTGCTCGGTAAACACGGTAGAGGATGTACCGAAGGCTTGCTGTCTAATAACGATATTTTAATTGGCACTTTGGGCAAAGCGTTTGGCACTTTTGGAGCCTTTGTTGCTGCAAGAAAAGATACCATTGAATGGATTATTCAGAAAGCGCATAGCTATATTTATACCACCGCATTACCTCCTGCCATTGCTGAAGCAACACGCGCCAGCCTACAACTCATAAAAGAAGAAGCTTGGCGTAGAGAACGGTTACAAGAATTAATTCAATATTTTCAAGATCACTGCAAACAAGCAGGCATAAATGTATCTACTTCAAATACGCCCATACAACCGATAATATTAGGTGCATCTGAAACTGCGCTGCGAGTTAGCGAGAAACTTTTAGGTGCTGGAATACTCGTACCCGCTATTCGCCCACCGACTGTTCCAAACAATACTGCAAGATTGAGAGTAAGTTTTTCTACTGCTCACACAAATGCGCACGTAGACCAACTTATAGTTGCTCTTGAGCAGCTATTCACATAGTTATTTTTCTATTTATCAACAACATATAGTTGAAATAACTTTACTTGCATTTGCAAGATTCGCTAATTAAAATTTACCCGGCTCATAAAACAATAATAACTTTTAGGAGGATCAAGCATGGGAATGGTTAGTGAATTTAAAGAATTCATCAGCAAAGGAAGCATGATGGATATGGCCACCGGTATCATTATCGGTGCAGCGGTAACAGCAGTTGTTGGTTCAATGGTGAATGATCTTATTATGCCAATCATTGGTCTAATAGTTGGCGGCATTGATTTTAGTCAACTCAGCGTTGCGCTTGGTGAAGGAGAAGATGCTGCAAAATTTGGTTACGGTGCATTTATTCAAGCATTGATTAATTTCTTAATAATTTCTTTTGTAATCTTTATGATTGTTAAAGCGGTAAACAGCATGAAGAAAAAAGAGGAAGCAGCTCCAGCCGCCCCAGCAGAAGACATTGTTTTGCTACGCGAAATTCGTGATAGCCTAAAGAAATAAGAATATTTGAAGAAATATTTTCAGCCATAAGATAAAAGCCTACGCAATTAATTTAACGTGGGTTTTTTATGTCAATGTATTTATTACAACCGGCCTAATTCAGCCAGCGATATTACATCGTTACCAATAATTAAGTGGTCCAACACTTTAATGTCCATCAATGACAGAGCGTCGCGCAGAGTATGAGTAATTTCAATATCCGACTGGCTTGGCATTAAATCCCCTGATGGATGATTATGCGCAAGGATAACTGCATTGGCATTATGTTTTAGCGCTTGCTTGACAACTTCTCTTAGGTACACTTCAGCACGGTGTAAACTACCTACAAATAATTCTTCGAAATCAATCACTCTATTCTTGGCATCTAAAAATAAGCACGCGAATACTTCCTTGTCATAATCTCGCATGCGCATGAGTAATAATTGTTTTGCCACCTCAGGATTGGTTAATGGCCCTTCTCGTTCTAGTGATTCACGTAAAAACCTGCGAGACATTTCAAGACAGGCATGTAGTTGAGCATATTTTGCTGAGCCTAAAACCTTAGCATGACAAAAAATTTTTAAATCTGCACAAAGCAACTGACGCAAACTAACAAACTCCATTAATAAGTCTCGAGCCAAGTTAACGGCAGATTTCCCTTTCACGCCGGCGCGTAAAAATATCGCTAGTAGCTCTGCATCTGAAAGTACTTTCGCACCTTGCTCGAGTAAGCGCTCCCGAGGACGTTCCCCTTCGGGCCAATCCGATATCGCCATAATTCCCCTCCGCTTATTCGCTATACCCGTAAACCCTTGATATTTATGACATGATTTGTGCCCAATGGCTATATGAACTTGGCAAACCGTGATAGGAATAAAACCATCTTTACAAGCATATTTGGTAGACTAAGCCATATGTCATTAGCTAATAAAAATATTCTACTCGGCGTCAGTGGCGGTATTGCTGCATATAAAAGTGCTGAGCTTGTACGTGAATTAGTACGTGCACAGGCACAGGTACGAGTAGTAATGACAAGGTCTGCTAAACAGTTCATCACTCCTCTTACTTTTCAGGCTTTATCTGGAAACCCAGTTTTATCCGATGAGTTTGAGAATGCTGAGTCAGCAAATGGTATGGACCATATTGCACTAGCTCGTTGGGCTGATGCTATCCTCATCGCACCGGCAAGTGCAAATACCATCGCCAAATTAACTCATGGCGGTGCCGATGATCTACTTAGTACCACATGTTTGGCCACCAAAGCTCCGCTTGCACTTGCACCGGCAATGAACCAAGCCATGTGGAACAATAGCGCAACGCAAGACAATGTAGAACTGTTACGCAAACGCGGCGTATTATTTTTTGGTCCTGCAGCCGGTTCACAGGCCTGTGGCGATGTAGGTGAAGGACGTATGTTTGAATCTCATCAACTACTTCTTTCCTTAAGTAATTTATTCAACACCGGTGAACTCACTGGAATTAATGTCATGGTGACTGCAGGCCCTACACGCGAGCCTATAGATCCGGTTCGCTACATAAGTAATCGCAGTTCTGGACGTATGGGTTACGCCATTGCAGAAGCTGCTCATGATGCAGGCGCCAACGTACAGCTCATATCTGGCCCTGTTTCTTTAAATCCGCCTGATGACATTGATTGTATCTCTGTAATTACTGCACAAGAAATGTTTGATGCTGTACAAGCAGGTATTAATACTCAACAAATCTTTATAAGTTGTGCTGCAGTTGCAGACTATCGACCAATAACAAAACAGCCTGAGAAGATAAAAAAACTACATGATGATCTATCAGTAACCATGGTGCGCAACCCAGACATTATTGCTGAGGTAGCTAGGCAAGATAACAAGCCTTTTGTGGTTGGCTTTGCAGCAGAGACTCGTGAACTTAATAAATATGCCAAACAGAAATTAGAGCGCAAACGCCTGGATATGATTGCAGGTAATGATGTATCTGTTGACAACATTGGTTTTGATAGCCCAGAAAATGCATTAGAAGTTTTTTGGACAGGTGGACATTGCTCACTAGAGCGTGATACAAAAACAAAAATCGCGCGACGACTTATTGGTCTGATCGCAGAACGTTACGCCAACACAGATAAGAGAAGCAATGTCACAGTACTCAAAAACTCAAAAGACCGAAGTCAAAATACTCGATAGCCGAATCGGCAAAGAAATTCCACTGCCCACTTATGCAACCTCTGGATCTGCAGGTATGGATCTACGTGCTTGCATGGATGCAGTCATAACTATTTCACCTGGTGAAACAGTGTTAATTCCAACTGGTATATCCATTTACATTCAAGACCCAGGACTTGCGGCAACAATTTTGCCGCGCTCAGGCCTAGGCCATAAGCATGGCATCGTGTTAGGCAACCTAGTCGGACTGATCGACTCAGACTATCAAGGCCCGCTAATGGTTTCTCTTTGGAATCGTGGCAGCGAAACATTTTCAATCAATGTAGGTGACCGCATTGCTCAACTGGTTATTGTGCCGATAGTACAAACCGAGTTTGAAATTGTTGAAGAATTTACAGCATCGGATCGAGGAGAGGGTGGCTTCGGTCACACCGGCACAACCTGAAGTTTGCTATTTTCTCTATTTCACTTATAAATTAATCAATGAATATAGATCCTCATATTTTTCGTGCTTACGATATTCGCGGTGTGGTAGAAACTGCGCTAAAACCAGAAGTCGTCGCATTGATTGGGCAAGCACTAGGTAGCTTATATCCAAACAGTAAAACAGTGGTTGTAGCCCGTGATGGTCGAATGTCTAGTAAGCAGTTAGTAGACAGCTTAAGCCAAGGGCTAAAGGATAGCGGCTGCAAAGTAATAGATATTGGTCAGGTGCCAACACCCGTGTTGTATTACGCCACGCACAAACTTGGCACAGGTGCTGGTGTGATGGTGACTGGAAGCCACAACCCTCCTGAATATAACGGCCTAAAAATGGTTATGGATGGAAAAACACTGTATGGCGAAGACATTCAAGCTATTCACCAATGCATTATAAAGAATGAGCTCAAATCAGAAGCAGGTAATATTAAAGAAGAAGATCTTCTAGATACCTACATTTCAAGAATATGCTCAGACATAAAGCTTACTCGCTCACTCCGTATTGGAATTGATTGTGGTAATGGTGTTGCTGGTCCAGCTGCACTTACTCTATTTAAAGAATTGGGTTGCGAAATTTTTGACTTATATTGCGACGTAGATGGGAATTTCCCAAACCACCACCCTAACCCTAGTGACGCAAAGAATTTAGAAGACTTAATTTCATGCGTGCATGAGAATAGCTTAGACTTAGGTCTTGCCTTTGATGGTGATGGTGATCGTGTTGGTGTAATAGATGACAAAGGTGGGGTGCTTTGGGCAGATCGTCAGATGATGCTCTATGCACGCGATGTGCTTTCCAGAAAGCCAGGGTCGAAAATAATTTTTGATGTGAAGTCATCGAGAAATCTAGCCACAGTTATTGAAGAAGCTGGTGGTGAAGCCATAATGTGGAAGACAGGACATTCTTTTATTAAAAATAAAATGGCAGAAACTGGGGCGGAATTAGCGGGAGAAATGAGTGGCCATATCTTTTTCAAGGAACGTTGGTACGGCTTTGATGACGCACTTTATAGTGCAGCTCGTTTACTTGAAATTGTAGCCAAACAAAATTTACCTTCTAGTCAATTATTCGCAACCTTACCAAACTCGCTAAGTACGCCAGAAATTAACGTGCACTTTGATGAAGATGGTGCGCAACATGACTTTATGCAGAAATTTGCAAGTACTGTTGATTTACCAAATGCAAAGATTACTACCATAGACGGCATACGCGCGGATTATGAAGATGGCTGGGGACTTGTTCGTGCCTCCAATACAACTCCTTCTTTAGTGCTTCGATTTGAAGCAGATAGTGAGAGTGTAATGGAGACTATTAAAAATGATTTTCGCCAACAGCTGTCGAAAACAGACTCAAATATAGATTTGCCATTTTAATATTTTTTTCGAATAAACATAACTAAATGGAACCAAGCAGCGCAGAAACAATAGCTAGAGTATTGACGGAGGCCCTGCCCTACATTCAAAAGTTTTCAGGTAAAACTATCGTCATTAAATATGGTGGTAACGCCATGATCGATGAAGACCTGAAAAGTAGTTTTGCTCGCGATATTGTGTTGTTAAAGCAGGTAGGAATAAATCCTGTAATTGTGCACGGTGGTGGTCCACAAATTGGACAAACATTAGAAAAACTAGGCAAAAAAACCGAATTTATAGATGGTATGCGCGTCACTGACGACGAAACCATGGATGTTGTGGAAAAAGTTCTAGGCGAAGTTGTTAACAAAGAGATTGTCGAACTCATAAATAAGCATGGCGGTAACGCCAAAGGATTAATGGGTAAGGATCATGAAATAATTCGAGCGGAACGCTTAACAATTACTCGCAACAATTCAGAGCTAGATACTCCTGAAATTTTAGATCTAGGTCATGTCGGTAAAGTGACGGAAGTTAACCCAGCTAATCTAAAAAAGCTAAATGAAGACCGTTTCATACCTGTCATCGCTCCTATCGGCTTGGGAGAAGGCGGGGAGTCTTTGAACATCAATGCAGACTTTGTAGCTGGAAAAATTGCCTCTGCATTACATGCAGAAAAACTAATTTTACTGACCAATACCCCAGGGGTAATAAAAGACGACAAACTTTTAACCGGTCTCAAATATGATGAAATTAGAGAGCTTATTGCTAGTGAGGTAATTAAGGATGGTATGTTACCTAAGGTTAATTGCGCGTGGGATGCAATTTCTTGCGGCGTAAACGCAGCACATATAATCGATGGGCGTGTGCAACACGCAGTGCTGCTAGAACTATTTACTGACCAGGGTGTGGGAACATTACTCAGCAGCTAATTCAGGGTCTTTTAGTTCTAAGTAGCGATTAACATCACCTGCAAAACGTTTCTTAATCACTAACTTTTCTTTTTCTTTAATCGCAAGAATATCTTCCACATTAACGAGCTGTTCTTGGTAGTGACCGCGACTTTTGATCAACCATGGCGGTGCATTCTGACCATTGGCTTTGAATTTTTGTTCAGATGAATTTAGATCATCAATTTTTTTAGTAAATTTATTTTTACGCAGCATAGTAATTCTTATTGCAGACTCTACTGTTTCAATGCGCTCATCTCGCACTAGCTCAATATCTTCTACTGTTAGATACATCGCTAATAAAATCCGATCTCTCTGTTCTTCTTTTTCTATCTTTTGTTTTTTTTGTACTTCTAGCTTGGCTAATTGTTGCGCTTTTTCTAATTCACCCACAGTTTTAGGCGCAGGTATGGTTTTCACAACCTGACCCGTTTCGTTCAACAAGTCCTGTTTTTTCTGAGATTCAGTAGGAGGTAAGCTATCGCTATAATGAATGGTTCCAGTATCATCTACCCAGCGATAGAACTCTGCATGAACCATACCGACCATGCTAATGAGATGTATTAGTAACAAATAGTTTAGATATTTTACTGGGAACATATGGCTTATCGATGTTTTTCTATTTGGAATTTTACTACTAAATACCAAGAAGTTAGAGCTAATATTGCTTGTTTAATCGCGAAACTTTGCACACTCGTCATATAGAATTAGTTACAAGAGCCACAATCTTAGCCAATTATTAACCTTGTTTATTATAAGGTATTAGATTGGTGCTTTTCCAGGTAACTTTTTAACGCCTCTAAATGCTCACTATACATATTGTTGCTTTCTGCATATTCGACAAGCTCGCTAGCGCCCGCCACTGTAATTACCGATATATTCAAATCTTGCTCAACTTGTTGAACAGCTGATAGCGACTGGTCATTGCCAAGTTCTTGGCGATCAAATGCAATTACCACACCTTGAATCTGCGCCTTGGAATCAGCCTGAGCAATAATATCCGCCGCCTCATTAATGGCTGTGCCTGCCGTAATAACGTCATCTAAGATCAACACCTTGCCAGTTAAAGGTGCACCAACAATCTGCCCGCCATCACCATGTTTTTTTACTTCTTTACGATTAAACGCATAAGGATAATTTTTCCCATAGTCTCGTGATAGAGTCATTGCCACAGCAGCTACCAGTGGAATACCTTTGTAGGCAGGTCCAAATAACATATCGAAATCCATCTTTGAATCGACAATGGCTTGTGCATAGAATTGACTTAATTGAGCTAATGCTTGCCCGTCATTGAACAAACCAGCATTAAAAAAGTACGGACTGTTTCGACCAGATTTAAGTGTAAATTCACCAAACTGCAATACACCCCGCTCAACTGCGAATTGAATAAACTTAGTACTATTTTTCATGTGGATACTTTTATTTATGGATCTTTGCTAGTGTACTAAAAATATATTTTATTTGATCTAATCCCATTTAACTATGCGCATCATCACAGTCAATGTAAACGGTATAAGAGCTGCTGCACGTAAGGGCTTTTTTGATTGGCTACAAAAACAAAAAGCAGACGTAGTCTGCATACAAGAAACCAAGGCACAAATCCATCAGCTTGAAGAGGATCCTATTTACTTTCCCAAGGGTTACCATTGTTATTATGTTGATGCAGTAAAAAAAGGCTACAGTGGCGTTGCAGTATTTAGCAAACATAGGCCTACAAAAGTCATTCGGAAATACGATGACAAAGAATTTGATAATGAAGGCCGCTACTTAGAATTACAATTCGATAAGCTTGCCGTAGTTTCCCTCTATGCGCCTTCCGGTTCCTCAAGCGAAGAACGGCAACAAGCCAAGTTTCGTTTCATGGATACCTTTATGCAGCATCTTAAGAATTTAAAACGCCGCAAAAAGAAATACATTATCTGTGGTGATTGGAATATTGCACACAAAGAAATTGATTTAAAAAACTGGCGTGGCAATAAGAAAAATTCTGGCTTTTTACCTGAAGAACGCGCTTGGCTAGATACTTTGTTTAATGAAGTAGGCTATATCGATGTATTTCGCGAAGTGAATCAAGCAGAAGACCAATACACTTGGTGGTCAAATCGCGGCCAAGCTTGGGCTAAAAATGTTGGCTGGCGCATCGATTATCATATTGCATCACCAAAACTTAACAACACAGCAAAAAAAGCGAGCATCTATAAAGATGAGCGCTTTTCAGACCATGCGCCATTAATTATTGACTACAAATTAGAAATGTGACTGAACAAAAAGCATCTCAACATAAATCTTGGCTGCAGTCATTTAATGTATATCTGCATCCGCGTGTATTTGCGATGTTATTTCTTGGCTTTTCAGCCGGCTTGCCACTTTTTTTAGTATTTGGAACTTTATCTTTTTGGCTTAGAAAAGAAGGTATTGATCGCACAACTATCGGTTACGTTTCATGGGTGGCGATTCTGTATGGGTTTAAGTTCATATGGGCTCCCCTTGTTGATCGACTACAGTTGCCATTACTAACAAGCTGGTTAGGTCAACGTCGTAGCTGGATGTTGTTAGCACAAATTGGTGTTCTTATTGGCCTGTGGTTAATGGCCAGTAATACTCCTAGTACACAGTTAAATGCTCTCGTACTAGCTGCTCTATTAGTTGCTTTTTCATCTGCTACACAAGACATCAGCATTGATGCATGGCGTATCGAGTCTGTAGAAATTGAGTTACAAGGCGCAATGGCAGGTACCTATCAGCTAGGTTACAGATTGGGATTAATTTTAGCGGGTGGTGGAGCGTTTTTAATTGCCGGTAGTTATTCATGGAGTACAGCTTATTTTTTTATGGGTTGTGCCATGTTCATCGGCATGCTTACAACTTTATTGATTACGGAACCCGCACGAGACATTGAACAACAGACCTGGGAACAAGAACAGCGTGTAATTCAATTCTTAGAAGGATCTTCTCGCTTACCTAATGGATTACGTAATCTTGTTGCTTGGATTATTGGTGCTGTAATTTGCCCATTTATTGATTTCTTTGCTCGCAATGGTGTCGCCGCGATTTCAATTTTACTTTTCATCGGTTTATTTCGTATTAGTGACATCACTATGGGTGTTATGTCCGGACCATTTTATGCAGACATGGGCTATACCGAAACACAAATTGGACTAGTGTCTAAAACGTTTGGCATTGTAGTCACAATAATTGGTGCGCTACTCGGCGGAGTATTAGTAATGCGTTATGGTGTAATGCGCATGCTCATCATTTCAGCCATTATGGTTGTATTAACAAATTTATTATTTGCATGGCTAGCCACGCAAGATGCAAAAATTACCTCTCTGGCTTTGGTGATTACTGCAGATAATTTAAGCGGTGGTATGGCTGGCTCAGCATTTATTGCTTATCTATCGGGACTCACGAACCGCGCTTATACCGCTACACAATATGCATTATTTAGTTCATTAATGTTATTACCGGCAAAGTTCATTGGTGGTTTTTCAGGAAAAATTGTAGATGCCTATGGCTACATACAATTTTTCATCTACGCGGGCTTGCTAGGTATTCCAGCAATCTTGTTAGCGGTCTATTTATGGCGTAAAAGTGATGTTCTATTTGGAACGAAAGCAACTGCTGACAATCAAAAGATAGAATAATATTTCTCAGGAGTGAGCCATGAGATTTAAATTGTTAACTATTGTATTTTGTACAAGTGTTTTTGCGGGGAGCTTACATGCAGAGTGGTTTAATAAAGCGAAAGACCTATTAAACGAATCAGGTGTTACTTCTTCTGGTACAGCAAGTAGCCTTACAGATGGTGAAATATCTTCTGGTCTCAAAGAAGCACTTCGCGTGGGTTCTGACTTGGTAGTAAACCAACTTGGTGTTACAGATGGTTTTAATGCAGACCCAAGCATTCATATCCCACTGCCCAATAGTTTGCAGAAAGTGCAATCCACTTTAGATAAAGCAGGCATGAGTGGAATGTTAGATGATTTAGAAACGCGCTTGAATCGAGCTGCAGAGATTGCTACACCTAAAGCAAAAGAATTATTTTTTAATGCCATTCAAGCCATTACATTAGATGACGCTCGCAATATTTTAGCGGGTGAAAATGATGCAGCAACAAGATACTTTCAATCAAAAATGACGCCGGACTTAGTTGAAGAATTCACTCCTATAGTGAATGATAGTTTGTCAGAAGCGGGAGCAATAAAAAGTTACGACAATGCCATTGGACAATATGAAAAACTTCCTTTAGTTCCAGATGCTAAAGCGGATTTAAGTAATTATGTTGTAGAAAAAGGTATGGATGGAATTTTTCACTACCTAGCAGTGGAAGAAGCTAAAATTAGAACCAACCCTGTAGCACGCACAACAGATTTACTGAAAAAAGTTTTTACAAAATAAAAGCCGTGTGGGTGACGTGTGCGGTCATTTTTTATATATCAGAACTTTAAAGCTCTTTAAGGAATAATCTCGATCGGAGTGCCGTCTTTAACGGCCTCCCATATTTCATCCATTTCATGATCTTGAACGGCAATGCAGCCTTCAGTCCAATCATCTTGATTAAATAAAAGGCTTGTTTTATCTACCCAGTTACCGGGTTGGCCGTGAATCATAATCGCGCCACCGGGAGAATCGCCACGCTCGCGTGCATCGCGATGGTCTGTCTTACTAGGGTAAGAAACATGTATAGAGCGGTAAAACTTACTATTTGGGTTACGCCAATCTAAAGTGTAAATACCTTCTGGTGTACGGGAGTCCCCTTCACGCGCTTTATGCCCATCCGGTTGCTTACCAAGCGCAATTCGATAGGTTTTCAGGATTTCGCTGCCGCGATAAAGATATAGCTTACGTTCAGCTTTTTTAACCACCACATAATCTGCTTTATCGATAGTGGTCGCATCTTCTGTAGAAGCATGAACCATGCTAATTAAGAAAATAGTCATGCAATACGCAATGCTAAAACTAATTCGGATTATATTTTGTGGTCTAAATAATCTTATCACAGTCGCACTCTCTTAATGCTTTAAATAGAAAGTGTGGCAAGTCTATGTTGCCAACCCGCTAAATTCTACGGCTGACTGCGCTTACTTTTCACCCATTTTATGATGGGCTCCCACATTTCTCGGTCAAGCTCGGTTGCACGTGGTGCCATCTCAAATATACCTAATCCTCGTTCTGCAGCTTTAATGTAATTTTGACTATCCCGTAACATCGTTAAAAATGGTATATGTTGTTTACTAAGGAAGTCATCCAGTTCCCAATAGATGTTTGTATAGTCACGAGAGCGATTTGCAACCAGTGCGAGTTTTGCTTTTTTGCGCTGAACAGGGGCTGATTTTTTTAATTCCGCGATAAATCCACTCACCGCACGCATATCAAGGGGTGAAGGCAACACCGGTATAAGAATAGTTTGAGCTTTATTCAACATTTTGCTTAGATCACCACCGTGCATTCTGGCCGGGGCATCGTGAATGACAAAATCGGTATTTCGGCTAGGGCGTTTTGCACTTTTTTTATAGGCTGCAATGCCTTCTATTGGCGGGCGGGCGGCGGAACGTGCTGCTAGCCAGTCCATGCTACTAGCTTGTTGGTCATAATCCATTAGCACCACTTTCTTATTCTGCGAGGCAAAATAAGAAGCCAAATTTGTCGCGATGGTGGATTTTCCGGATCCACCCTTAGAATTAATCACCATAATGTTGCGCATATCTTAAACACCTCACGTATGTAGATTGGTAGACGAAGTTTGTCTTAACTAAGACTACATGCCAAGTACAAATAATGACTTCCATGCAATATTCGCTGTCGTGAGGATTTCAAAAGCTAATTGAGTAAGGCCACATGAATGAGCTAGTAAATGTTTTTGAATAAAGCTTCAATAGAAGCAAGAAAATCGGCAGGGCTAATAGTCGATAGCCACTAGTTGATGGCTTTCTTGCAAAAATTACAATATGGTCATGTTTTAAGGAGATCGCAGATTTAGTCGTATGTTAGCTACATAAACTCAGCAATTACTGGTGCATGATCTGAAGGTCGCTCATTACTACGTGGCGCCTTATCCACCACGCTGAAGCTACAATTACCCTCAAGAGCCGTACTTGCAAGAATCAAATCTATCCTCAGCCCTAGGTTACGGCGAAATCCAGCAGCGCGGTAATCCCACCAGCTAAAAGTATTTTCCTCTTGATTAAATAACCTAAAGGTATCCACAAATCCTAAATCAGTAATCTCGTTCAGTGCTTCACGCTCTTTATCACTACATAAGATCTTATTTCTCCATGCTTCAGGATCATGTATATCAGCATCTTCTGGGGCAATATTAAAATCGCCCAACACCACATAGTTTGGATATTTTTTTAGATCTTTCTTAATAAACGCGGTAACTTTTTTCAACCAATCTAGCTTGTATTCATACTTATCAGAATCTACTTCTTTACCATTCACCACATAGAGATTTAACACCCGAACATCGTCTACGGTAACGGCGAGTATCCTGCGTTGTGGATCATCTAATCCCTTAATATCTTTTACTACATCACTACCTTTTTGTTTAGAAAGTACCGCTACACCGTTATAGGTTTTTTGCCCCGAAAACTGCACTTGATAGCCCGCCTGTTGAATTTCCTCAAACGGAAAATCTTCATCCACCATTTTAGTTTCTTGTAAAGCGAGCACTTCCACTGGATTATCTTCCAGCCATTCCAATACTTGCGGCAAACGCACTCTTAATGAATTCACATTCCAAGAAGCAATTTTCATAATTCCTAATACTTAAACAAGCTTTATTAACATCATGAGAAACGAAATCCATGTAGCCTTTTTTTCATACGCCACGATGAAAGTTTCACTCCTAACAAAATCCCTGCAAATAAAAGTACCGCAGCAAAACCAAACAGCCACAAATTTTTACTAGCCAATATTTGCGTTTGCGTTTTTTGCTCATCAACTAAGCTGCGCTTAGAGGCCAACATCGTTTGCCCTACACTCATAGCACTTTTTTCTTCTACCTGTTGCTGAAGTGCAAGATTGGTTTGTTGCTGTTGCTCAAGTGCGGTATTAAGTTCTTTAATTTGAGTCACTGAATCAACTGAAGAGTCTGTAGTATTATTTTGTAAATCGTTTTTCAGTGCCTCTAGCTCTAGCTCTTTATTTTTTTCGCTGACAGAAAAATAAAGCAATTTTTCAGGCGGCTCATCTACTAAAAAAGCTGATTTCACCCAGCCCTCCGTACCGTCATATGTACTTACTCGACTGAAACCATCTTGAGTCACAAACACTTCTACGGAGTCTCCGCTATCAATTGTTTGTAGTTGTTCACTCTCGGCGCTTGGTTTTGAATAAACTCGCAATTGTAGCGAATCGGTTACGTAAGCAAACTCCTGCGCCCATAATGACTGTGTACAGAGAGTAAGCAATGCCGATATATAAAAACATTTTTTCATTACCGACTATTATGCCTTAACTACATTACGTTTCGTTTCGTTATACGAAAAAATTATAGAATGCGGCTAGTATTTGATAGTACCTATAATCTTCAAGAAGATACTAACGACAAATACCACGAATAAAAACGCTAGTCCTGCGGAGAATAAGCGATTATTGCGTGACATATGTGTTTCTGATTTTGAGGAAAGTAAAAAAGGTTGATACTTTTTTGTTTGTGGTTTTTTAAGCACCTGCATTCGTTTAGATAATGGACTTGATAGTTTATGTTCTAACACAATTCTTTTTGCGTCGGATCGTGCAATTTCCCACTCATCTTGGTTGATTTGTCCATCGTTATTTTTATCGTAACTAAAGAGCTTTTCTTTATCACATTTTAATTCGCGCAAATACGCGCTTGCAGCATCTTTAAGATTTACTCCAACACCTGTTCCCATTGAGCTGTATTCGCCAATTGCATAAAGATACTCATATTGATCTAAGCGTCGCTCGGTATAACGATATCTTTGGCCTGACTGAAAAATAGCGCCTCCCAATACGTCTAGTGGAGACATGTACGCCGCAGGACTTATGCGTTTAGACCCATACCATGTGTTTGATGAACTAGGTGTTACTTCTGCATCTTCAGGGTCAATTACACACATGCCGGTATCATCTTCTAGCAAAAACAAATGGTCACTCACGCCGCCATCAATATGGCGCCACTTTTGCTTTGAATGAGCAACATACTCGTCAACTGAGAAGGAATACCAAACACAAGGTTGTCCGCTTAATGGTGCATGAATTTCCGGCCCATCCATCCATTTAGCTGTGCCATGAAGCTCAACATAACCTTGAGTACAAGATCGAATTTTCGAGGTGGGCATGTCTTCGATTAAACGAGCCCGGTGAAACATTCGTAGTGCAGCAAACAAACATATGCATGCACAAACAAATAATGAGATTAATAAAAACCAATTGCCATTACTAAAACGAGACAGTTCTTGCACGACTGAAATTTGCTAAGCTTTATTGAAAGATGTAAGCGTATTACTCAAACAGTGCTTTTACATCTACGTCTTGAGTTTCTGACTCAGCAAACTCAAGCAAATCGAATGGTTTGAACGCCAGCGTTCTCGCTACAATTAAATCAGGAAATTGTTCAATGCGAACATTATTTCGATTCACGCTTTCATTATAAAACTCACGGCGATCTGCAATCGAATTTTCTAAGCCTGAAATTCTTTCTTGTAGGTGTCGAAAAGTTTCGTTGGCCTTAAGTTCTGGATAATCCTCGGCCACTGCAAACAAGTTACCTAAGCCCATACGCAACATTCCTTCGGCTGAACCCAGTGCATTCATGTCACCAGACTGTTGTTCATTAAAAACTCTTGAGCGTGCTTCCATTACTTTGGTCAACGTCTCTTGTTCATATCCCATGTATTCCTTACACACTTCAATGAGTTTTGGGATTTCGTCGTGACGCTGTTTCAGTAACACATCAATATTGGACCATGCCTTACTAACCGCATGTTTCAAGTTAACCAAGTTGTTATAAATAACAATGAAGTAACCTGCTAATACAACGATGATGGCTAGAAAAATGATGCTACCGATACCCATATGCGGCTCCCTTGCTGTTTAGATTGAGAATTTCAACTACATAACCATTAATATGGGGGTATTTTCTTTAAAATCAGCAATCTATGCTAGCAAAACGATGACTAGCGCGGATTTAATCCTGATTAACTAATTGATGAAAAGTGTTTTTGGGTTAATTTGCTAAACATCAATGTTTGTCGCAGACAGCGCGTTTTGTTCTATAAATTCACGGCGCGGCTCGACTTGGTCACCCATTAAAGTTGTAAAGACTTCGTCAGCTGCAATTGCATCTTCAATTTTCACCTGCATCATGCGACGCACTTCAGGATCCATGGTAGTTTCCCAAAGCTGATCGGGATTCATTTCACCCAAACCTTTGTAACGCTGGATGGTTTGCCCACGTTTTGCTTCGTCCATCAACCAAGCCATCATTACAACAAAGTCTTGGCTCTCCTGTTTGCGTTCGCCACGTTGAATAAACGCGCCTTCTTGCAGTAAACCATCAAGTTGGTTGGCAAAATTTCGCAACAATTTAAAATCTGCAGAAGTGAAAAAGTCTTCGTTATACACATCATCTTTAGCCTGGCCGTGTACCCACTTCACCAGAGTAAGTTGCCCCGGCGAATTTTCCCAATCTTCCGCTACCGTATATTTTGTACCCGAAGTTTGTTGTTGATTAAGTTGCTCAGCAAGTGTGTTAAACCATGCACCAAGCGCAGCACGTGAACTTTTATCTTCTGTAGATTCAATTTCTGGTGCAGGTGTGCGTATCATGGCATGTAAAACTTCATCTTCATGGACACGATGGAGTCTTTGTATAGTAGACATAGCTACCATATGGCTTTTACTCAGTTCTTCTAGCGCGCTACCTGAAATTGCAGGTGCCGTTGCATTCACATGCAGCCCTGCTCCATCTAATGCTTGCTGTAGTAAATTCGCGTTTAGCTCTGCGTCATCTTTTATATACGTTTCTTGTTTACCTTTTTTAACTTTGTACAACGGTGGCTGACCAATATAAATATAGCCGCGCTCAATCAATTCTGGCATCTGTCGGAAAAAGAAGGTCAATAATAAAGTTCGAATATGCGAACCATCTACGTCAGCATCCGTCATGATAATAATGTGGTGATAACGAAGTTTGTCAGGATCAAACTCTTCTTTACCTATTCCACAACCTAGAGCGGTAATCAGAGTGCCCACCTCAACCGAAGCCAACATTTTATCAAAACGTGCCTTTTCGACGTTTAAGATTTTTCCTTTTAACGGCAATATTGCTTGTGTATGCCGATCACGCGCTTGTTTAGCTGAGCCCCCGGCTGAATCACCCTCCACTAAGAACAGTTCACTTAAGGCTGGGTCTTTCTCTTGGCAATCCGCCAACTTGCCAGGTAGTCCTGCTACATCTAGAGCGCCTTTACGGCGTGTCATTTCACGTGCTTTACGTGCGGCTTCGCGCGCGCGCGAAGCTTCAACAATCTTATTTACGATGGCTTTTGCTTCTGCTGGACTTTCCATTAAAAAATCTTGCAGCGCTTCGGATACTGCGGAGTCAACAACGCCCTTCACTTCAGAAGAAACTAGCTTGTCTTTAGTTTGCGATGAAAACTTTGGATCCGGTGCCTTAACGGATAGCACAGCAGTAAGTCCTTCACGCGCATCGTCACCAGTCATGGTAATTTTGTATTTCTTGGCAACACCCTGCTTTTCAATATATTGATTTAACGAACGGGTAAGTGCGCCACGCAAGCCCGCCAGGTGAGTGCCGCCATCACGTTGAGGAATGTTATTGGTAAAGCAAAAAATATTTTCTTGATAAGAGTCGTTCCATTGTAGTGCCACTTCGATACCTATATTTTGGCGCTGCGTATCAACATAAATCACCGTGTCATGCAGTGGTGTTTTCTTCGTGTTAAGGTGCCCCACAAACGCTTGAATACCGCCATCATATTGAAATGTATCACTTTTTTCTGAACGCTCATCCTTTAGCTTGATACAAACACCGGAATTTAAGAATGACAACTCACGTAAGCGCTTGGCCAAAATATCATAATGAAATTCGGTATCGCCAAAGACATCTGGGCTGGGCGTAAAGCGTATGGTGGTTCCAGTTTTATCGGTTTTATCGCCCTCCTGCAACGGCTGTTGTGACACACCCATTTGATATTCTTGCTTGTGACAGTAGCCATTACGATTGATGGTCAATAATAGTTTTGAAGAAAGTGCGTTCACGACCGATACACCGACACCATGAAGGCCTCCTGATACTTTGTAGGAGTTATCATCAAATTTACCGCCGGCGTGCAGTACGGTCATGATTACTTCTGCTGCCGAGAGATTTTCTTCCTCGTGCATGTCCACGGGAATGCCTCGACCATCATCTGATACAGATACCGAGCCATCGGTATGGATAATTACCTGTACGTCGGTACAGTGGCCTGCTAAGGCCTCGTCGATAGAATTATCAACAACCTCAAAAACCATATGGTGAAGGCCGGTACCATCATCCGTGTCACCGATAAACATACCCGGACGCTTGCGTACCGCCTCAAGCCCTTTTAGTACCTTAATATTCGAGGAATCGTATGTGGTTTGCTTTGGTTTCTCAGGCTTATTCTGGTCGTCTGGCATAGTTTATTTAAACGTTTAATGTAACGCTGGATTATATCAAGCCTTTCGCACAAGAGCTTGTACATCCGCTTCTAAAAGAAGATAAATATTTGTTACTTTATGGGCTTACAAACACCTTGTTTCACGTGAAACACTTTGATGTCTTTCCAGCCCTGTAACTCGATCTGGCCCTCTTCTATTGCTGTAATAAACACTTGGCAACCCAGCGTTTGCAATGCCGTTATCAGGGCATGCGCGTGCTGCTGATCTAGTTCGGCACGTATGTCATCCAATAACACCACACACTTCTGTTGATTGAACTGCTGGATATGGTCAATTTGAGCAAGCAACAGACAAGCAGCAATAAGCTTTTGTTGCCCGCGTGAGGCTGCAGCGGCGGCATCCTGCTGATTTAAGAATAATTTAATGTTTGCACGGTGCGGCCCACAGCGAGTTGTTTTGCTTAATAGCTCTTGTTCTCTTAGGCTTTGCAAAGCGGTCTCAAGATCTTCCTCTTCTGACCAACCACGTTGAAAGTCCATACTGATATCGCATTCTGGCAGCAACATGTCGCTATATTTGTTGAAAAGTGGGCTAATTTCTTTAAATATCTCCAATCTTGCAATATTAACCTCCTCGCCCAATAAGCTTAGCTGTTTTGTCCACACTAAGAGCTCTTCCTTGCCACAACGAATTCGTAGTGCCGAATTACGCTGACGTAAGCATTTATTATAATCACGCCAATTTTGTAGAAAATTATGTTTCACGTGAAACGCAGACCAATCCATATAGTTGCGTCGATATTTTCCACTGCCTTGAATTAGCTGGTGTGAATCGGGATGCATGCTTAGCACAGGCAAATAGCTAGCATGGTTGGAAATAGAGGCTGTTTTTTCTTGATTACAATGCAACACGGTCTGCTTGGCAGATTTTTGGATCCCTAGGTGTGCGAACCCGTTTGCTGCACTTACTTTGCCACTAACGATAAGGTCATTAGCTTGCGTGCGAATTAAAGGGGAGGTGCGCCGTTCTCGAAAAGACCGGCCGCGACTGAGCACATCAATCGCCTCTAAAATACTAGTCTTTCCTGCACCATTTTCACCAATAAACAAATTGGCGTCTGTAGCCAGAGAAATATCTAGTTGTTCAATTATTCTTAGATTTTGAACGAGGAGGGTTTGCAGCGCCAAAGCAGGGTAGACATTTGCGTGCTAGAGACGCATTGGCATCACCACGTAACGACTCGCTTGACTGTTTGGTGAAACAATTAAGGCGCTGCTATGCTCGTCTTTGATGATAACTTCGACTTTTTCTGACTCTAGTGCATTCAACACATCCAGTAGATATACAACATTAAACCCGACTTCTATACGATCACCAGTGTATTCAATCTCAATTTCATCTTCGGCTTCTTCATGCTCTGGGTTATGTGCCAGAATGACCATGATATTGTTATCAAGAATTAGTCGTATGCCTTTATACTTTTCGTTCGATAAAATAGAAGCCCTTGTAAGTGCTTGTTTAAGAAGTATTTTGTCAATGGTCGCGCGATTATCACATTCTTCGGGCAACACGCGTTGATACTCTGGAAAACGCCCATCAATTAGTTTAGAGGTAAATTGTAAATTAGTTAAATTAACACGCAGGTGATTCTTTCCAATAGCAACCGTGATTTCATTATCTTCATGGCTTAGTAAACGCAACAATTCTTGCACACCTTTGCGCGGCAAAATAATCTGTCGTGAACCTTCGATATCAGACTTATGATCTAGCTGTGAAAGAGCAAGTCGGTGCCCATCTGTTGCTACTGTTCGAATTTGTCCAGCATCCACTTCTAGTAACAAACCATTTAAGTAGTAACGAACATCTTGCTGAGCCATTGCAAAAGCAGATTTTTCAATTAAGGCCTTAAAATCTCCTTCCTTAATCACTACATTTTGATCCAGTTCAAGATCATCAATTGCTGGAAAATCTTCAGCAGGCAAAGTAGCCAAAGTAAAACGACTACGACCGGAGCTCACCTTAATTTTTTCATTTGAAGAATTAATCGCAATCTTTGACTGGTCAGGTAGAGAACGACAAATATCGAGTAACTTTCTAGCAGGTATCGTAGCAGCACCCTGATCTTCAATTTCCATATCGAGTGTGGCCACCAGTTCTACTTCTAGATCAGTCGCGGTAATGGAAAGTTTTTCTTCGCCGCCTTTAATCAAAAGATTGCTTAAAGCAGGCATAGTTTGTCTGCGTTCAACAGCTCCAATAATTTGCTGGAGTGGTTTTAGTAGGTCTTCACGTATTATAGATAACTGCATATTATATATATTTAGTTATAGTTATAGAGCAGCTAGTTTGCTGTGGATATTATTTATTTATCTTTATTATTCAATATCATAATTAGATATCGATTGTGTAAAAACGGTTCAGTAAAGGTTCTTTAACACTGAATACTGCTGGCATAAGTCTTAGATGAGAATTCTATGCAAACTATATCACCTTTTATACACAGCTAATCAACAAATCTGGCGGCTCTTCACAGCCCTAATTAGAGTTATTAACTGCTTAGACTTCTAAGTAAATTAATATAATCATCGTTAATGCGTGTATCACCCTCTCGCAAACTAGCAACTTTTCTGCATGCGTGTAATACGGTGGTGTGGTCTCTGCCACCAAATGCATCACCGATTTCGGGCAGGCTGTGATTGGTTAATTCTTTTGCTAGTGACATGGCCATTTGTCTGGGTCTGGTTATCGAGCGGCTACGACGAGCCGAGAGCAAGTCAGATACACGAATTTTAAAATACTCCGCAACGGTTTTCTGAATATTATCGATGGTGACCAGTTTATCTTGCAAGGCTAATAAATCGTGTAAGGCTTCCTTTGCAAAATCTAGCGTAATCTCGGAACCTGTAAACTGAGCGTTAGCGACGACTCTTCGCAGAGCCCCTTCAAGTTCACGAACATTAGAGCGAATGCGCTTGCCAATAAAAAATGCGACTTCGCTTGGCAATTCAACATTTAGTAACTCTGCTTTACGTTGCATAATGGCTACACGGGTCTCCAGTTCAGGCGGCTCGATGGCTTGGGTTAAGCCCCAGCCAAAACGAGATTTGAGCCTCTCATCTAAACCATCAACCTCTTTAGGATAGCGGTCACAGGTTAAAATTACCTGGCTCTGGATTTCTAACAGGGTATTAAAAGTATGAAAAAATTCTTCTTGAGACCGTTCTTTACCAGAAAAAAATTGTATATCGTCGATGAGTAAAGCATCTACAGTGCGATAAAAACGCTTGAATTCACTAATTGCATTATGTTGCAACGCCTTGACCATGTCGGATACAAAACGCTCGGAGTGTAAATATAAAATCTTCGCATTAGGGTTTTGTACTAGCATTTGATTGCCAATAGCATGTAAGAGGTGGGTTTTACCAAGACCTACTCCACCATATATAAGCAAAGGGTTGTAGGCTGTGGCGGGATGTCCTGCTACTTGTAAAGCGGCGGCTTTGGGGAGCTGATTTGATTTACCTTCCACAAAAGTATCAAAAGTGAAATTTGGATTTAGATTGTGATTGAAGTTTTGTAGTTTGGCTGAGGTTGAGCTTACGGCTTGAATTTTTTCAGCCGTTTCAGCCGTTGGCGAGCTGGTTTGCTTGCTGCGCTCGCTGCTACCAATTTCTAACGCTACCGGACGAGTCGTTGTGTTATTACTAGCGCCTACCAATTCATCAATACGCGGCAAAAAATTATCTTGAACCCAGTCCAATACAAAACGGTTTGGTGCTAATAAAGTGAGCCCGCCATTTTCTTCTATGGCATGTAAAGGTCGGATCCAGGTATTGAGTTGTTGTTCAGATAATTCGGATTCAAGCTTATGAACGCACGATTTCCAGAGAATACTAGTCACGCATTTAACTCCAGTATGCCTATAATGCTATGTTTTTGTTATGGGGGTAGATTAGTCTATCCAGTAATAGGATTGTTATCCACTGTTTAATGTCAGACAATAAAAGTTGACAAATGTAAGTAGCGCGACTATTTTTGCGCACCTTATTAGGTAATTATCCTAAACCTCTAATTTAGAGAGGAACACAGAAAGTATAGAATAATTAAATCTAGTAAAAGATTAAGTTAAGAAAATTTAAAGTTGAAATAATATGAAACGCACTTTCCAACCTAGCAATTTAAAACGAGCACGCACACACGGTTTTAGAGCTAGAATGAAAACAGCAGGCGGTCGCGCGGTAATTAATGCTCGCCGTGCACGAGGCCGTGCAAAACTCTGCCCATAATTTTTTGCCCGTAGAAGATTTTTCGTATACACATCGAGACCGACTTCAGAATGCAAGTCAATTCACTCGAGTCTTTGATCAGGCAACAAAATCGAGCAGTGAATTTTTTACCATACTGTCTAGAGAAAACACCGAAGGTCTGCCGCGTTTAGGCATTGTAGTTGCTAAGCGTAGAGCTAAACGTTCAGTAGATAGAAATATAATAAAAAGAATTATTCGCGAAAGCTTTCGTTTGAATAAAGCAACACTGCCAGCAAGCGATTTCATAGTGATTTTAAAACGCCCTATAAAAATCATTAAACGTTCTAATCTAAGACTACAAATGGAAACGCTCTGGAAGCAATATTAATTAAACATGCGCGCAGCAATCAGTAAATTACTAATCACTTTGATTAAGGCTTATCGCTTAGTGCTCAGTCCATGGTTGGGACAGCAGTGCAGGTTTCATCCGACATGTTCGGAATATGCGTTGCAAGCTGTTGATCAACACGGCCCGTACCGCGGCAGTTGGTTAGCGGCGAAACGACTTGCGTCTTGCCATCCTTGGCATGCAGGCGGCATAGATCCTGTACCAGAGAACCACGCCCACAAATAAATAGCATGCAAAACCAAAGATTCTTTTTATATATAGCGCTAGCGTTTTTGCTGTATATCATCTGGCTAACCTGGCAACGGGAACATGCGCCTGCACCCATTGCACAACAAGATTCAACTCAGCAGCAAAGTAATGGTTCTGCAAACGAAAATAATTATGAAAATTCCGATGACTTACCAGACGCTTTAGACTCTGCACAAACTGCTAGCACAGCAACTAATGTTGTAAGCAATCCTGTTACACAAAGCAAAAGCCAAAAAGTACATGTGCGTACTAATGTGTTAGATGTCGTTATCGATACGCGTGGTGGCGATATACGCCAAATAGATCTACCAACTTATCCGGTGTCTCTGGAGAATAAAGACGAAGCCTTTCGTTTAATGTTTAGTAATAACCGCACTTACATTGCGCAATCAGGATTACGTCATGACAAAGTTAATGGCCAAGCAGTATCCGGTGCAGCGCCTACTCATCATGAAATTTATAGTGCTGAGCAAACTGAGTATTTGCTGGATGATGGGAGAGATGAGCTTGAAGTAAAGTTATTGTGGAGCGGTGAAAATGGCATCACAGTAGAAAAGATTTTTACATTTTATCGCGACTCGTTTGTGTTTGATGTTAAACACCGCGTTATTAATCAAGGTAATACAAACTGGATTGGCCGTCAGTATCAACAACTACGCCATAGCCCAATATCTGAAAAACGCAGTTTGCTACGTCTACCTACCTATACAGGCACAGCATATTTCGACGGCACATATCATAAACATAAATTTAGTGACATAGACGACGAACCCATCAACATGCAAGTAGACGGTGGTTGGGTGGCTGTGTTGCAACATTATTTTGTTTCCGCATGGATACCCGAAGCAGAAGAACAAAATCGTTTTTATAGCAAAAGCGTAAAAGCTGCAGACGAAGTCCAACTACTAATCGGTATGTTATCTAATGCGCAAACCGTCGCACCGGGTAGTAGCGCCGAATTTAGCCGACGCTTATACACTGGACCCACGAACCAGGCCGAGATGAGAGAGATTGCTGAGGGATTAGATCTCAGCGTTGATTACGGCATGTTTTCAATAATTTCCAAACCTTTATTTTGGTTGCTGCAATGGTTTCACAAACTGGTAGGTAACTGGGGCTTGTCGATTATTCTAGTTACGGTTGTTGTTAAACTTATTTTTTATAAGTTATCTGAAACTAGTTATAAGTCCATGGCGCGCATGCGCAAGTTGCAACCTCGTATAAAGGCTTTGCAAGGACGTTTTGCCGACGACAAACAAAAACTTGGCCAAGCTACTTGGGATCTTTACCGCAAAGAAAAAGTTAACCCGGCAAAAGGCTGCTTACCTATCATTATTCAAATGCCTGTGTTTCTGGCTTTGTATTGGGTATTAATCGAAAGTGTCGAACTCAGACAAGCACCGTTTATGCTTTGGATACATGATCTATCTTTACGTGATCCCATATTTGTATTGCCGTTTTTAATGGGCATTAGTATGTTTGTGCAATTTAAATTAAATCCAGCACCACCCGATCCTATGCAGGCAAAAATATTTGCCATGATGCCGATAATGATGACGATCTTTATGGCGTTTTTCCCAGCAGGTTTGGTGTTGTACTGGTTAGTGAATAACATTCTGTCGATTATGCAACAGTATGTTATTACTAAACGTATAGAAAAAGAAACATCTTAAAACCTCTGTTGCTGTAAATAGTTAAACTTTTAAAGGGCGAGCTTTGCCCAAAAACATCACACAAAAAGAATTGATCTGTGCGCTTGCCACTCCACCTGGCAAAGGAGCGTTGGCGATTGTGCGCCTATCTGGAAAAGATGCGCATGCAATAGCTAAAAAAATCACACATAAATCATTAGCTCCTCGCCAAGCCAGCTATACAAATTTTTATAATCATGACGGTGCTGTGCTCGACCAAGGACTTGCGATCTATTTTCAAACACCCGCATCATTTACCGGCGAAGAGGTAATTGAGTTTCACTGTCACGGTAACCCGCTAGTGGCAGACTTATTGCTGAAAACACTTTGTAATCTAGGTGCTCGTTTAGCGGCCCCTGGCGAATTTAGTTTGCGTGCCTTTTTAAACAATAAAATTGATTTAGCTCAAGCAGAAGCGATTGCGGATTTAATTAATAGCACTACGGAACAAGCTGTGCGTACGGCAACCCGATCTATGCAAGGCGCTTTTTCTGAGCGCGTACAAGAAGTGCTGACGCAATTAATACAGATGCGCATGCATATCGAAGCCCACCTAGACTTTCCAGACGAGGAAATTGATCGACAACAAATCGAACAGCTTGTGTCGCAATTGACGAAATTAAAGCACTTTTTAAATGAATTGCTGCAACAAGCAAAATTGGGTGAGCGTTTACAAACCGGAGCCACCATTGCGATTGCTGGAAAGCCTAATGCTGGTAAATCGAGCTTACTCAATGTGTTGGCTCAAAGTGAGGTAGCCATCGTAACGGAGGTTCCCGGAACCACGCGTGATCCACTT
Organism: uncultured Mycobacterium sp.; assembly: GCA_964196535.1. GTDB lineage: Bacteria > Pseudomonadota > Gammaproteobacteria > UBA4575 > UBA4575 > JABDMD01. The sequence continues at coordinate 30,331 of CAXMUG010000054.1, forward strand.
AGTGCGGATATCGAGATCCAAGGCATTGCGGTACGTTTAATTGATACTGCGGGCTTGCGTGAAACGCAAGATATAGTCGAAGCAAAAGGCATTCAACGTGCGCAACAAGCGCTAGCGCAAGCCGATCTAGTTTTGTGGCTCACTGATGTCAGTAATGAGGATTCTCAAATAGTACCAAGCGGAATAGATGCTGCAAAGATTATCTATGTGCATAACAAGGTTGATTTGAGTGCTGAGAAAAAATACAACGATGATGAAAATATTTATATTTCAGCAAAAGCACAGACGGGAATTGATGAATTATTACAACAACTAGGCGAGCACTTAATTGGCGACAACAATATTCGAGAACAGGGGGATACCCCATTTTTGGCAAGAGGTCGACATGTGGTTGCCCTGCAACAAGCACAAGAAAATATTCATTCTGCTCAACAGCGTTTATCCAACAGCCAAGAGCTTGAACTGGCTGCAGAGGATTTGCGTTTAGCCCAACAGAATCTGGGGGAAATAACCGGAGAATTTACACCTGATGATTTGCTCGGCAAGATTTTTAGTGAGTTCTGTATAGGTAAATGATCCTAAGAGGCAGTCGTGTAATGGGCCTCGTTTATTTCTTAAGGCTTCAGTACAATAAATGACCGAAGGAAATAATACATGACAGCTTCACAACAACAATATGACGTAATCATAATAGGTGGTGGCCATGCTGGCACCGAAGCGGCGTTAGCGGCTGCACGCATGGGTGCGCAAACATTGTTGATCACTCATAACATTGAAACCATCGGGCAAATGAGCTGCAACCCTGCGATTGGTGGCATTGGTAAAAGTCATCTGGTGAAAGAAATTGATGCAATGGGTGGCGCGATGGCCTTAGCCGCCGACTATGGCGGCATTCAGTTTCGCGTGCTTAATTCTCGTAAGGGTCCGGCGGTTCGTGCGACACGCGCACAAGCAGATCGAGTGTTATACAAAGCTGCCATTCGCCAGCAAGTTGAAAACCAAGCTAATTTACAAATGTTTCAACAAGCAGTTGATGATTTGCTAATAGAGCAAGATTGTATTCGTGGCATCGTTACACAAAGTGGACTGACTTTTTTAGCCAAGTCTGTAGTGTTAACTACTGGCACATTTTTAGGCGGCAAGATTCATATCGGTAATGATAACTATGCTGCAGGCCGCGCCGGCGATCCTCCTGCGACCACCTTGGCAAACCGGTTACGTGAATTGTCTTTACGCGTTGGACGATTAAAAACCGGAACACCTCCGCGCATAGATGGGCGCACGATAGATTACTCGCAACTTGAAACACAACCAGGCGATGAACCAATACCGGTGTTTTCGTTTATGGGGTCTGCCGCACTACATCCAAAACAAGTAAATTGCTTTATTACCTATACGAATGAAACAACCCACGACATAATTAAGCAAGATTTAAGTTTATCGCCGATGTACAACGGCAATATTGATAGCACTGGGCCACGATACTGTCCTTCCATCGAAGATAAAGTCACGCGATTTGCAGACCGAAACCAACACCAAATTTTTATTGAGCCGGAAGGTTTAAAAACTCACGAAGTGTATCCAAATGGCATTTCAACTAGCTTACCGTTTGAGACGCAACAAAAATTTGTGCGTTCAGTGAAAGGTTTTGAGAATGCGCATATCACGAGACCAGGATATGCGATCGAGTATGATTATTTTGACCCCAGAGATTTGCAACCAAGTTTAGAGACCAAGGCTATCGAAGGGTTGTTTTTTGCGGGGCAAATTAATGGTACTACAGGCTACGAAGAGGCAGCTGCCCAAGGAATGGTGGCAGGTATCAATGCAGTACGACGCACGCAAGAACTAGATGCTTGGGTGCCGCGCCGCGATCAGGCCTATATAGGCGTAATGATAGATGACTTGGTCACTAGCGGCACCATTGAACCGTATCGTATGTTTACCAGTCGCGCGGAGTTTCGTTTATTGCTACGCCAAGATAATGCTGATTTGCGTTTAAGCGAAACCGCACATGAACTAGGTTGTTTGCCTGCAGCACAGTGGCAAGCGTTTAGTGAAAAACGTGAAGTGCTAGAGACACAACAGCAACGTTTAAAGAGCAGCTACGTTCAACCCAGTGAAGTGGATGCAGACTTGGAAGAAAAAATACTCGGCAAAAAGCTTAAGCATGAATACAGCATGTATGAATTACTACGCCGACCTGAAGTTAATTTTGAAAACTTACAACAACTTAGCAGTCTAGACCTGAGCGACATTCCTGCAGAAGTGAGTGAGCAACTTGAGATACAAGCAAAATATGCTGGCTATATAGAGCGCCAAAACACAGAAGTTGAAAAAGTAGCGCAGCAAGAAGAAGTTAAATTACCCCAAGACTTAAACTACACGGCTATTACCGGTTTATCGAATGAGGCGAAGCAAAAGCTTATGGAAATTAAGCCACATACAATAGGCCAGGCTGCGAGAATATCTGGCATCACTCCTTCAACCATTTCATTGCTATTGGTACACTTAAAATCTAAGCCTACTCGAAAAAGCGCTTAAGAAAAGCGTCAGTCCATTTTCACGACTAGCAACGACTTATGAATTCTTCACAACTACTGGCCAGTGGTGTGCAGCAATTAAATATTCACGCAGACGAAAAACAACTTAGTCTGTTAATGCAGTATGTGCAGTTATTACAAAAATGGAATCAGGCTTATAACTTAACGGCGATAGAAGACACCGACGAGATTATTAGTAAACATATCCTTGATAGTTTATCGGTGGCAAAGCACCTAAAGGGCAAAAATATCATAGATGTTGGTAGTGGTGCCGGTCTGCCGGGGATTCCATTGGCGATACTTTGTGAGGATAAAAAATTCACCCTGCTGGATAGCAATGCTAAAAAAACTCGCTTCATTCAACAAGCGGCCATTGATCTTAGGTTAAATAATATCCAAGTCATGCAGTCGAGAGTGGAAGATTATCTGCCGCGTAGTCACCCAGAAGAGGCATTTAACACTATAATAAGTAGGGCTTTTGCCAGTAGTGACAAGCTTTTTGCCAGTTGTGAGCAGCTGCTTAAAAACTTGGATGATCAGGGGCGAATAATTTTTATGTTAGCTAAACAAAAGCACCTCGAAGCGCTGCCAAATAGATATAATGTGGTCGATATTCATAGCATTAAAATTCCTCAACTTGATGCACAACGACATATCGCTATAGTTGAAAAAATGGCCTATAAGAATTAACAGCAGATGACAAAAACCATTTCAGTTACCAATCAAAAGGGCGGTGTAGGCAAAACCACTACCTCTGTTAATTTAGCGGCCTCCATGGCTGCAACTAATCGCCGTGTTTTATTGATTGATCTGGATCCACAAGGCAACGCTACCATGGGTTCTGGCGTGGATAAGCGCACTATCGAAAGGACCGCTGCAGATGTCATGTTAGATGAGGCTGTAGTTAGCGAATGTATTGTGCGCGACAGCAAAGGAGGTTATGACCTGCTTCCTGGTAACGAGCAACTAACCGTTGCTGAGGTTAAGTTACTGGACGTAAAAGGCCGAGAATTTAAATTACGTAAAGCCTTGCAAGAAGTAGTTGATGATTACGATTATATATTTATCGATTGCCCGCCATCGTTGAACATGCTTACTGTGAATGGCCTGGTGGCAGCAAATAGCGTAATTATTCCTACGCAGTGTGAATACTATGCATTAGAGGGTCTTTCTGCTCTCACACAGACGATCGAACGCATACGCATGTCAGCCAATCCTGAATTAAAAATCGAGGGCCTGCTGCGTACGATGTATGACCCTCGCAACAATTTAGCCAACGATGTATCGGCACAATTAACCTCGCATTTTGGCGAGAGTGTATATCGCACCATTATCCCTCGTAATGTCACATTGGCTGAAGCACCAAGTCATGGCTTACCGGTATTACTCTATGACAAGCGTTCACGTGGCGCATTGGCCTATTTAGCGTTAGCGGGTGAAATGCTGCGTCGTGATGAAAGTCGTACTGCAGGCAATATACCCTCGGCATTAACGAGTTAAACCTCATCCATAAAGCTACTAAGTTATCACTATGTTAAAGAAAAAACGCGGTTTGGGGTCCTTAGGAGTCGATGTATTACTAAGTGCGGCGAAAACTGAAAATGCAATTAGCAACAGTGATGCCAACAGTCATTCTGGTGCGGATAAATCATTGCAGAGTTTGCCTATCGACATGATTCATCAAAGCCCTTATCAGCCACGGCAAATCATGGAGCCAGTTGCGTTAGAAGCATTAGCTAGCTCAATTCGTCAACAAGGCGTAGTGCAACCCATAGTTGTACGCAAGTCTGGTGAAGGTTACGAGCTTATTGCAGGTGAACGTCGTTGGAGGGCTTCCCAGCAAGCCGGGCTACAAAATATTCCTGCGGTTATTAAAAACGTCAATGACCAAGAAGCTGCAGCTATCGCGATTATTGAAAATCTTCAACGCGAAGATTTAAATCCCCTAGAAGAAGCTCAGGCGTTTGCGAATTTAATCGAGAAATTTGGCCTTACTCACCAAGAGGTAGGAGAAGTGGTGAGTCGTTCGCGTGCTGCGGTGAGCAACAGCCTACGCCTATTGGCGTTAACACAGCCGGTCAAAGATATGCTCAATCAAGGCGAATTGGAGATGGGACATGCACGTGCTTTATTAGCCCTTGCTGAACAGCAACAAAGTAAATGTGCACAAACTATTATTCAGCGTCAGCTCTCAGTGCGTGGTGCTGAGGCTCTTGTTAAGCAATTACTGGATGGCAATGGCAAAAAGAAAACCTCTGTAGCTAACCATCAAGATCCGGATGTTTCGCGCATGGAACACAAAATAGCAGATCGCTTAGGAGCTCGTGTATCCATTCAGCATAGTCAAAATGGAAGCGGACGCTTGCAAATTAGATATACAAACCTTGATGAATTTGAGGGAATCGTTGAGAAGTTACTAGGTAAATCAAAATAGCTTAAATTTGTTCAACATCGGAGGGTTATACACCCTCGTACCTATTGAGATTTCGTGGGCTAAAATTTATACTCGCGCCTCTGTTAAAGCTGATATCAGACTTGGCCCGTTGAATGATTGATGGGCCGGGGTAAAGTATAAGAACCGTTATATAAAAAAGTTAACAAACTTGGTTCATAAATTAACAATATCATCGCAAATACACCGCATACTTGTATGGCAATGGTTGATTACTTTTTGCATCACCGCTGTTTTATTTGTTGTTAAGCGTGATCTTGCTTCATCAGCATTTTTAGGTGGATTAGTTTGTGCATTGCCAAATGTGTATTTTGCACTGCAGTTATATAAGCGCAGAATTGCAGTAGCACCTGCTTTGTTGCGATCAGCGTTTGTAGCAGAATTTATAAAAATGGGCTTAGCGATCGCTTTGTTAGCGATAGTGTTAATAAAATATAAGGAAGTTTATCCGATAGCATTATTTGCAAGCTATTTCATCGTGCATTCGTGCATGTGGGCCGTGCCTTTAATTACCCAACAAAGCAACGATAAAAATCTTGATATAAGTTAAGAATCAAACTAGTAAAAAAGAACTAAAGCAAACTCTTTAATAATGTCCAGCGAAACTATTACTTCCTCAGAATATATTCAGCACCATCTGACTAACTGGACCTATGGCAAACATCCCGACGGTGACTGGGGTTTTGCGCACAATGCACAAGAAGCTACTGAAATGGGTTTTTGGGCCATTCATGTGGATAGCATGATTTGGTCAATATTTTTAGGTGCGCTTTTCATCTTTATTTTCCGTCGCGCAGCAAAGAATATGACAGCAGGTGTTCCTAGTGGGTTTCAGAATTTTATTGAGTGGGTTGTAGATTTTGTAAATGAAAATGTCCGCGGTTCATTTAATGCTAAGAATGATTTGGTTGCACCGCTAGCGTTGACAATTTTTTTCTGGGTATTGTTAATGAACTTGATGGATCTAGTTCCAGTGGACTGGATTCCGCATTTAGCAGGAATGATAGGCCACTCTGTATTTGGAGTCGATCCACACCACGTATATTTTAAAGTTGTACCGACAACGGATCCGAACATTACCTTTGGCATGGCGTTAGCCATCTTTGTTTTGATGCTTTATTACAGTGTAAAGATGAAAGGCGTTGGCGGATTTTTTGGTGAGCTAGCCTTACAGCCGTTTGGCAAATGGGGCATGCCAGCTAACTTATTATTAGAAGGCATCTCACTTATCTCTAAACCAGTCTCACTGGCTTTGCGTTTATTCGGAAATCTCTACGCGGGTGAAATGATTTTTATTCTTATCGCACTACTTTATAGCGGTGGAATAGTATGGGGAACGTTGGGCGGAGTTTTACAGTTAGGATGGTCAATATTTCATATTTTGATCATCTTTTTACAAGCATTTATTTTTATGGTGTTGACCATTGTTTACTTAGACATGGCACACCAAGAGCATCATTAATCATTAAATTAAGCAATTCTTAATAGGAGAATAAAATGGAAGCAACAGCTCTACTCTATATCGCCGGCGCACTTATGCTTGGTATTGGCGCAGCAGGCGCAGCGGTTGGTATCGGCGTTTTAGGCGGTCGATTCTTAGAAGGCGCTGCTCGTCAGCCAGAACTCATTCCAATGCTAAGAACCCAGTTCTTTATCGTTATGGGCCTAGTGGATGCATTACCTGTAATCTCGATTGCGATTGGTCTTTATGTTTTATTCGCTGTTGCCCCAGGTTTTGGCGGTTAAAAATACTTCATACAACAGTATAATTAAGGTTTACGCATGAACATTAATCTCACTTTATTTGCACAATCGATCGCATTTATCGTGTTTGTTTTCTTTTGCATGAAGTTTGTCTGGCCTCCAATCATGGCAGCGTTAGATGAGCGCAAAAAGAAAATAGCCGATGGTTTAGCTGAAGCAGAACGTGGCATGAAGCAACAAGAGCTTGCGGAGCAAGGCGCTGAAAAGAAATTAGCAGAAGCCAAACAACAAGCATCTGAAATTCTTGGACAAGCACAAAAGCGCGCTAATGAAATGGTTGATGATGCTAAATCAGTAGCCGTTGAGGAAGGTGCTCGCATTAAAGAAGCTGCTCATGCTGAAGTTGAAAAAGAAGTTAATCGTGCTAAAGAAACACTGCGCACTCAGGTATCAACCATTGCAGTGGCTGGTGCTGAGCGAATTTTGAAAAAAGAGATCAATGCTAGCTCACACCAAGATATCTTGGATGATCTTGCATCTCAGATTTAATAACTAACGGCAAAACTAATACTTAATGTCTGAACTCACAACAGCGGCAAGGCCTTATGCTAGAGCCGCATTTGATATTGCTAATAAACATAGCGAACAACAACAGTGGACAGATATGTTGGCATTCATAGCTGCAGTAGCATATGACCCAACAATGACGGCATTATTAGATAGCCCAGGTTTATCGCAAACACAGTCGGCAGAAATGTTCATAACCGTTTGTGAAGATAAGGTTGATAAGCGAGGCAAAAATTTCATCAAGCTTTTAGCTGAAAATGACCGTATTAAACTATTGCCGGAAATTGCAGCATTGTATGAGCACTATCGTGCTGAAGCGGAAGGAAGTATTGATGCAGAAGTAATTTCTGCTAGTGAAACAAGTGATGCACAGCTAGCAAAGATTGCTGCAGCGCTTAAGACGCGACTAGGTAAAGAAGTGCGTATTACTTCTAAGGTAGATCCAACATTAATTGGTGGCGCAATTATTCGTGCTGGCGATATGGTGATTGACGGCTCGGTTAGCGGGCGTTTGACAAAACTTACTACAACTTTAACTAATTAAATTAAGCACTGGCTACACAAAAGTGTACGCCGGAAGGGTAAATAAGAGGATTTGAAACATGCAACTTAATCCAACAGAAATTAGCGATCTCATTAAAAAACGCATCGAGAATTTTGATGCCGTTGCTGAGGCGCGTACAGAGGGCACTGTAGTAGGTGTAACCGACGGCATTGTGCGTGTACATGGTCTGGCCGATGTAATGGCTGGTGAAATGTTGGAGTTTCCAAATAATACTTTTGGAATGGCGCTTAACTTAGAGCGTGATTCAGTAGGTGCGGTAGTACTAGGCGATTACAAACATATCACTGAAGGCGATAAGGTATCTTGCACAGGGCGAATACTTGAAGTTCCAATTGGTCCAGAACTATTAGGGCGCGTTGTAAATTCTCTTGGTGAGCCTATTGACGGCAAAGGTCCAATTAAGACCACACTAACTGCTCCAGTAGAAAAAATTGCGCCAGGTGTAATTGAGCGTAAGTCAGTTGACCAACCCGTTCAAACAGGATTGAAATCAATTGATGCCATGGTGCCAATTGGTCGTGGTCAGCGTGAATTAATTATTGGTGATCGGCAAACCGGTAAAACGGCAGTAGCGATTGATGCCATTATTAACCAAAAAGGTACTGGTGTTAAATGTATCTATGTTGCCATCGGCCAAAAGAACTCTTCTGTTGCAAACGTAGTTCGTAAATTAGAAGAGCACGATGCAATGGGTCACACCATTATCGTTAATGCAGCGGCAGCTGAATCAGCCGCGATGCAATACATTGCACCATACTCCGGTTGTTCAATGGGTGAATATTTCCGTGACCGTGGTGAAGATGCATTAATTATTTATGATGATTTAACCAAACAGGCTTGGGCATATAGACAAGTTTCATTGTTGCTACGTCGTCCACCAGGTCGTGAAGCGTATCCTGGTGATGTGTTCTATTTGCACTCGCGTTTGTTAGAGCGCGCATCACGCGTAAACGCTGAATACGTGGAAGAATTTACAAAAGGCGAAGTCAAAGGCAAGACCGGTTCACTTACTGCGTTACCAATTATTGAAACCCAAGCAGGTGACGTATCCGCATTCGTACCTACCAACGTAATTTCTATTACTGATGGACAGATTTTCTTAGAAAGTGATTTGTTTAACTCCGGATTCCGTCCTGCTATTAATGCGGGTCTTTCGGTATCTCGTGTAGGCGGTGCAGCACAAACCAAGATTATTAAAAAGCTTGGTGGTGGTGTGCGATTAGCACTTGCTCAATATCGTGAGCTTGCAGCATTCTCACAGTTTGCATCCGACCTTGACGAGCAAACTAGAAAGCAATTAGAACGTGGTGAGCGGGTAATGGAATTGATGAAGCAAAATCAATATGCACCATTAAACGTTGCTGAACTGTCTTTGTCATTGTTTGCAGTCGACAAAGGTTATATTGATGATGTTGATGTAAATAAAGTGGTTGATTTTGAAAAAGCGATGCATGACTTTATGCATTCTCAATATAAGGATTTACTCGATAGCATTAATGACACAGGTGATTACAACGATGAAATCGAAGCTTCTCTAGCGAAAGCCATCGAAGACTTTAAAGCAAAAGGCACTTGGTAGATTTCTGGGTAAGAATAGATAAACCTTTAAGTTAATTAATAATGGCAAACGAAAAAGAAATACGCACGCAGATCGCGAGTATTAAAAATACTCAAAAGATCACAAAAGCTATGGAAATGGTTGCAGCGAGTAAAATGCGTAAAGCAAAAGAGCGCATGAATGCTACGCGACCTTATGCTTCAAAAATGCGTAATGTAATTGGTCACCTTGCGAATGCAAACACTGAATACAACCATCCTTTCTTGCTTGATCGAGAAGAAGTTAAACGCGTTGGCTATATCATTATTTCCAGTGATCGTGGTTTATGTGGCGGCTTAAATGTAAATCTATTTAAAGCTGCACTAAAAGATATGCAGCAGTGGCAAGAGAAGAGTGTTGAAATTGATTTTTGCTTAATTGGCGCAAAAGCCACGCAATTCTTCAAAAAGTTTTCTGCAAATATAGTCTCGCAAGTATCACAATTGGGTGATGAAGTTCATTTAGAGGAGCTAATCGGTACAGTCAAAGCAATGCTAGATGCTTACACCGATAGCAAGATTGACCGTTTGTACTTGGTTGAAAATGAATTTGTTAACTCCATGACACAACAACCAAAAGTGTCTCCCTTGCTGCCACTTGCCGCAGAAGATAATGATGAAATGAAACATCATTGGGACTACATTTATGAGCCAGATGCCAAGACAGTATTAGATGGCCTGCTTACGCGTTATGCAGAATCCATTGTTTATCAAGGCGTTGTTGAAAACGTAGCTTGCGAAATGTCTGCAAGAATGGTGGCGATGAAAAGCGCATCGGATAATGCCGGCGACCTTATCTCTGATTTGGAGTTGGCTTACAACAAAGCGCGACAAGCAGCGATTACACAAGAAATATCAGAAATTTGTGGTGGCGCAGCAGCGGTGTAAGCACTCTGTTATCGCAACTGAATACAAAAATTGAAATAGTTTAAATAAATTAAGAGCTAAAGAGGATTTATCATGAGTGCAGGTCAAATTGTTCAAATTATTGGCGCCGTCGTAGACGTCGAGTTTGCACGTGACAATGTGCCAAATATTTATGATGCGTTAATCGTAGATGAACAAAAAATTACGCTAGAAGTACAGCAACAATTAGGTGACGGTATCGTTAGAGCCATCGCAATGGGTGCTTCGGATGGATTACAGCGTGGTTTAAAAGTTTCTAATACTGATGCGCCCATTACGGTACCGGTAGGGCCTAAAACATTAGGTCGCGTTATGAATGTACTCGGTGAGCCGATTGATAATGCAGGCGAGATTGGTGCTGAATCAGGTATGCCAATTCACCGCGCACCACCCACCTTTGAAGAACAGGCCGGTGGTAATGAATTGTTAGAAACAGGTATTAAAGTAATCGATTTACTATGTCCATTCGCTAAGGGCGGTAAAATTGGTCTATTTGGTGGTGCGGGTGTAGGCAAGACCGTAACCATGATGGAACTGATTAACAACATCGCAAAGAAACACGCTGGTCTTTCTGTGTTTGCGGGTGTAGGTGAACGTACTCGTGAAGGTAATGATTTCTATTATGAAATGAAAGAAGCCAACGTCCTCGACAAAGTGGCGATGGTTTACGGACAGATGAATGAGCCTCCAGGCAACCGTCTTCGAGTTGCATTAACTGGTTTGACCATGGCGGAATACTTTCGTGATGATGGTAAAGACATGTTGTTATTCATCGACAACATCTATCGTTACACGCTTGCGGGAACAGAAGTATCTGCACTGCTTGGGCGTATGCCATCTGCGGTGGGGTACCAACCAACGCTGGCTGAAGAAATGGGCACACTGCAAGAACGTATTACCTCAACTAGTGACGGATCCATTACTTCTATTCAAGCCGTATATGTACCAGCTGATGACTTAACCGATCCATCACCTGCAACCACTTTTGCTCACTTGGATGCAACCGTTGTACTATCAAGACAAGTTGCCGAGCTTGGTATTTATCCTGCGGTGGATCCATTAGATTCAACCAGTCGCCAACTAGACCCACTAGTTATTGGCCATGAGCATTACGATACGGCTCGCGCTGTTCAAAACACGTTACAACGTTATAAAGAACTAAAAGATATTATTGCCATCTTGGGCATGGACGAATTATCTGAAGAAGATAAACAAGTTGTATTCCGTGCTCGTAAAATTCAACGCTTCTTATCACAACCGTTTTCGGTTGCTGAAGTATTTACCGGTACACCAGGCGCATTAGTTTCACTGCAAGATACAATCTCTGGTTTTAAAGCGATTGTTGATGGTGAATATGACCATTTACCTGAGCAAGCCTTCTATATGCAAGGTGGAATTGAAGACGTGGTTAAGAAAGCTGAGGAGCTGAAATAAAGTGGCAATGTCCATGCACCTAGACATAGTAAGTGCTGAGAAAGAGCTTTTCTCTGGCGTGGTCTCTGCTGTGTTTGCACCTGCAATCATGGGTG